>JAEZCV010000013.1 GCA_023429985.1 Bacteroidota bacterium
CTTTTAAGGAACCAGTCGCAATGGAGTGAAGCAAGTATTCGTAAAGCTATGAATTCGGGAAAAGAACAATGGGTGGCATTAGATAAACCAGTTCCTGTTGTTATTACCTATATCACTTCCTGGGTGGATGGAAATGGTGAATTGAACTTCAGGGAAGACGTATACAGGAAGGATAATATCCATTAAAAAAATAATTTCTAACTTCGGTTTCTTCAATATCCAGCCATGAAACTGATTTTAGCCACCATCCTTTTTGCTTTTTCCTTTTGCGCCAGTGCACAGGAAAAATACCAGACAGGTTTTCTCATTCTGTCTTCAGAAAGAAGTGATGACGCTTTCGATCTTTTCTTCGAGTGTGAAATAGACTCTTCCAAATCTCTTAAAGAAAATATGCTTTCTGTAAATGGAGGCACCGCTTTTCTTGCCCTTGTGGATGAGGATCTCTTCGACGAAGACCTTTCATTTTATTCCGACACCTTGCGTAACCAGGCGCTTGATGCAAAGTTTGCAGGGCCTATGAAAAACGTCCTTGTCATTCCCATTGTGGCGGAATTAACAACCGGCGGAAGTAAGCATTTTGCACGCAATGAAAAAAATGTTTTTCTCGACTGGCCCGTAAAATTTTTTAACCGCACCTTATTCACATCTTACAATGCAAGGCAGGTAAGTTTTGAAAATCTTAGGGTGCTGGAACTGGCCGATTGATCAGGTAAGTTTTTTGATGCCCAGCTTTTTCATCCAGGCTACTTCAACCACATAAACACCAAAATCTTCCACCACTTTTCCTTTCATGTGGTAAAAACCTTTTCCAATTAAAGGCGACTGTCGCGTAACATCGGGAAAATGAACCGTATCAAGCCAGTCGCCATGCTGGTCGAGAAAGGTTCCGAACTGCATCATCTGTCCTTTAATGGTTCGCACCGGTTTTTCCGTTACATAATAACCTATCACTTCCACCTGTTTTCCTAATGCATCTTTCAACGAGGATGAAGGTGTGAAATTCTTAAAATCACAATCAACAATTTCAAAAGGATCACATAGCGGAAAACCCAGTATTTCCATTTCATCCATGGCATCTTCAAGAAAATGTTGTTCGAGTTTGGGAAGTGTAAAATCCAAAGGCGCTGAAGAAAATAATTCTTTTGATACAGCTGCTTTCTGCTTCACATGTTTTTGAAGGAAATTGGCCTCCCAAAGCAATTCCTTTTTATTCTTTCCCGTAAATCTTAATGCACCAATGCGAATGAGCACATTCAGCTGCTCCATGCCTATTGATGTTCTTTCAATAAAATCCTGCAGGTTAAGATAATGGCCACCGGAATTTCTTTCTTCTAAAATTTTCTCTATTAATTTCTTCTCCAGTTGTTTTACATGTACAAAACCCATATGCACATCATGATCATTGATATTGGTGAGTTCATCGCTATGATTTACACATGGAGGATGCACCTTCCCTCCTGCCCGGCGCAGTTCATGAAAATAAAATTCGGTATTGTAAAATCCTCCGAAATTATTGATCACCGCCACCATGAATTCGCGGGGGAAATAAGTTTTTAAATAAAGACTCTGGTAACTTTCAACAGCAAAAGATGCGGAATGTGCTTTTGAAAAAGAATAACCGCCAAAGCTTTCTATCTGTCGCCATACTTCCTTTGCAATATCATCCGGGTGACCCATATTCCTGCAATTGATAAAAAATTTGTCGCGGATATTTTCAAATTCTTTTCCTCCCCTGTACTTACCACTCATGGCACGGCGCAACACATCGGCCTCGCCCATGTCGAGGCCTGCAAAATGATGCGCCACTTTAATTACATCTTCCTGGTAAACCATCACACCATAAGTTTCTTCCAGCAATTCTTTCATTTTGGGATGCAGGTATTCGAACTTATCGGGATTGTGAAAACGGTAAATGTATTCACGCATCATGCCCGATTGTGCAACACCCGGACGAATAATGGAACTGGCAGCCACCAGCGTTACATAGTCGTCGCATTTTAGTTTGAAGAGCAGCTGGCGCATGGCCGGACTTTCAATATAAAAACACCCTATTGTATCTGCGCGGCGGATCTGTTCACCAACTTTTTTATCTTTTTTAAATTTTTCAACTTCCCTGATGTCGATGGAAATATTCTGATTTTCGCGCACCAGCCGGATGGTTTCGCGTATATGACCCAGGCCGCGTTGCGAAAGAATATCGAGTTTGAACAAACCCACTTTTTCTGCCACAAACATATCTACCTGCGCGGTGGCAAAACCTTTTGGCGGAAGATCGAGCGCAGTGTACTGGTAAATGGGTTCCTCGCTAATGAGCATACCACCTGGATGAATAGATAAATGATTCGGAAAATTTTTAAGCAGCGCACCGTAATACAAAATATATTTCTGGAATTTATCTTCTTTCAGTGTTGCATTAGGGTTGGCGGTGAGCTCATCTATCTCAGATTTGGGCAAACCAAAAACCTTGGCCAGTTCACGCACAATAGCGCGGTACTGGAAGGTGCTGTACATGCCTAAGAGTGCAACGTGATCTTTTCCATACCGTTTGAAAATATAGTCGATCACTTCATCCCTGTCCTGCCAGCTGAAGTCAATATCAAAATCGGGTGGTGATGTGCGGTAAGGATTTAAAAATCTTTCAAAATAAAGATCCAGGTCAATAGGATTTACATCGGTGATCTGCAAACAATAAGCAACAATGGAATTGGCACCGGAGCCGCGGCCCACGTAATAAAAACCACGACTTTGGGCATAGCGTATCACATCCCATGTAATTAAAAAATAAGCGTTGAAGCCAAGGTCGTTGATGATCTTCAGTTCTTTTTTTACACGCCTTTCTGCTTCGCGGTTTTTTTTGCCATAGCGATAACTGAGTCCGTCAATGGCAAGCTTCTCCAGTAAAATGCGATCGTCTTCGGCAGTGGAAGAAAAAACTTTTTTGTTTTTATCGGTATGAAGATCTACATCATAATTACAACTATCAAGCAATTGTAAAGTATTGGTGATGATGAGCGGGTATTGCCTGAATGCTTTGAGCACTTCGGCCGGAGAAAGAAAAGATTCATCGGCAGCAGCAATGGTAGAAGCTTCCTGCCTGCTTAAAACTATGTTCTTATCCACTGCTCTTAAAAGGCGGTGCAGGTTATAACCTTTTTTATCGCGATAAGTTACCGGCTGGCAAACCACGAATTTTGAAAGCAGGTTTTTGTCAACGGAAAATATTTTATTCACTTCAGATGCACGTATGCCAATACGTTCATTTGCAGCAAGTGTTTCAGGAGATCTTTTTCCGAATGGATAAATTATCCAAATATCATCGGGCCATTTATCTAAAGGACTGAAAGGTATTTTTTCCTGCAGGTGTTTACTGAGGTAGCGATTGATATCCAGCAATCCATTTTTATTGCGTGCGAGTAAAATGAAAAGCAGTTCATCGTCATTTCTAATTTCAACACCCAGAACGGGACGGATATTTTTTTGCTGGCAGAAGGTAAAAAAATCCCACCAGTCGGAAGTGTTGTTGATATTGGTGATTGCCATGGCAGAAGCGCCTTTTTCAGCCGCTTCGTTCACCAGCTCTTCGGTGCTGAAGGTTCCATAGCGGTAAGAGAAATATGTTTTACAATTGAGGTACATGATCTTATTTTAAAAATCCACTGGCGCGCATCACAAGGTATTTTCCAAAGCGGCCGTTCAGTTTATCCATTTCCTGGTAGAGGCGAATGAGGTCGTCGGTATCATCAAAAAGCCTGATCTGGTAATTGCCGGGCACCAGTTGCATGAAGCGTACACCCAGCAGGCGTACGAGCAGGCGGCGGTCGTATAGTTTGTGAAAAAGTTCGCGTACGGTTTTAATCAGTTCATCATCCAAAGCTGTATAAGGTATGCTCAGCTGGCGTGTATGCGTATCGAAATTGGAATAGCGGATCTTCAGGCTTACACAACCGGTAAGTTTGTTTTGCTGACGCAGTTCGAATGCGATCTTTTCCGTCATCTGCACCAGTCTTGCTTCCATGAAACGCATGTCGATGGTATCATTTTCAAAAGTGCTTTCGGTGCTGATGCTTTTTTGTTCATGCCAGGGCACTACAGGTGTTTCATCAATGCCGTTGGCACGGCGCCAGAGTTCAATACCATTCTTGCCCATGAGGTTTTCCATCATCTCCACCGGTATTTCGCTAAGTGTTTTTATGGTACGTACGCCCATGCGCCGGAAAAGTGCCGATGTTTTACTTCCCACCATGGGAAGCTTTTCCACCGGCAGCGGTGCCAGGAAATTCTTTTCATTACCAAAAGGGATTTCCAACTGGCCATTGGGCTTGGCTTCACCGGTGGCCACCTTGCTTACCAGTTTGTTGGTTGCCAGTGCGTAGGAAATGGGCAGACCGGTTTCTTTGGTGATGGACTGTTTTAATTCTTTGGTGTAAAGGCTGCAACCAAAGAATTTATCCATGCCCGTCATATCTATATAAAATTCATCTACCGAAGCTTTTTCAAACTGAGGCACTTTTTCGGCAATGATCTCGGTAACCGTGCGCGAGTAGCGGCTGTAAGTTTCCATGTCGCCGCTGATGATGATGGCCTGCGGACAAAGGCGGCGGGCCAGCTTCATGGGCATGGCCGAGTGTACACCAAAACGGCGGGCCTCGTAGCTGCAGGCAGCCACTACGGCACGGTCGCTTTTGCCTCCCACCAGCAGGGGCCTGCCTTTCAATGCCGGGTTCTTCAGGCATTCAACGCTTACAAAGAAAGCGTCCAGATCCAGGTGGGCAATGGTCCTGTGGGGAGAGATGAACATAATTTCCTACTTACAAACCTGCTGCCAAATTACTAATTTTTTTAGCATTACCGGAAAACATCTTCTTCCCCTTTAAGAAATACTCAGCGGGAATAAATATTGCATAAATAATTGTCAATAAAACAAAATCAAATGATCAAAGAACTGGTAACCGGGAGATGGCTTACGGGGCTGCTCCTCATCATGACCATGATGGCTGCCATTTCCTGTAAGGACAAAAACAGGGATGGAGAAATTCAGACAGCATTTAATTCGAAAGCACAAACAGATCCCAACCTGGCGGGTGTAACTGCTGTTGTAGCAGATGGATCGGTAACCTTAACCGGAACATGTGCCGATGAAACCTGCAGAACCAATGCAGAAACAGCTGTTAAGGATATTGAAGGCGTAAAAAAAGTAGTGAACAACATCCAGATCGCGCAGGTGCAGGTAACAGATGATGATCCATTACGTGCCTCTGCTACACAGGTAACAGCGAACTACAGCGGTGTGCAGGCCGATGTAAACAATGGCGTGATCACTTTAAGAGGTACCATTGAAAACAGGGAAAAGCTGCAGCAGCTGATGGTGGAGCTGAATGCTTTAAGACCACAGCGCATAGATAACCAGTTAGTCATTCAAAATAATTAATCATGGCAAACGAAACAGGATCATTAAAAGGAAAATACCAGTCACTAATTGATGCAGCCAACCAGCAGGGCGTAAGCAATTTGCAGGTAAGACAGGAAGGCAATGTTTTATATATTGATGGCAATGCACCATCGGAAGATGTAAAGAAAAATCTTTGGGATGTTTATAACCGCATTGACCCCGATTACAGGGCCGGCGACCTGGTGATGAACATCAATGCTATTGGAACATCATCCAACAATGCCATGAGCGAAGAATACACGGTAGTGGCAGGCGACAGTCTTTCCAAGATCGGGCAGAAATATGGTGTGAACTGGAAAGATATTTACGAAGCCAATAAAGACCAGATCAAAAATCCGGATATGATTCACCCGGGGTGGAAGCTGAAGATACCGGGGAAGAAGGGTTAGGTGTTTAGTTGAAAGTTGTTGAATGGTTGTTGAATGGTTGTTGAACAGTTGTTGAACGGTTGTTGAAGGTATTCACTTCCTGCCTGCGGTTCACCACTCACCACTCACTATTCACTACTCACTACTCACCACTCACCACCTGCCTGCCGGCAGGCAGGCTCACCACTCACCATTTCCCTACATTTGCCGCAACCAAATCATTTGGAATGATGATGAAAAAAGGATGGCTGCTGATTATTTCGATAATATCATTTACAAATATTTTTTCGCAGGAACGTGAATTGAAGATCAATCTGGATGATGAAGGAAATACTTATTTCAGGTTTTCATTACTCAGCCAGGCATGGTTGCGACATACAGAACTCAATCCCGGATCAACGATTGGAGGTTTTGAAAAAACTTCCATTAATGATATCGGTATAAGGAGAGCCCGGATGCAGGCCTATGGTAAGGTGGCAGACCGGGTTTTTCTTTATTCACAATTTGGAATGAATAATTTCAATTTCCAGTCACCCAGGAAACAGGGATTTTTTATTCATGATATGATGGGTGAGTTTGAAATGATCAGGACAAAACTTTCCATGGGACTGGGGCTCACCGGATGGAATGGTTTAACAAGATTTGCTTCTCCGTCTGCAGGTACCATCATGGGACTGGATGCACCTTTATTTGAACAAAACACCAATGATGTTACCGACCAGTTTTTACGCAAACTCAGTCTATATGCAAAAGGAAAACTGGGTGGATTTGATTACCGGTTAGTGATGAGTCATCCTATGTTAACACAGGGAATTTCGAATTTTCCCGGCAGCTATTCCAACTTTTCCACGGCACCTCCCAAAATGCAGTGGCAGGGATATTTTCAATACCAGTTCTTTGACCAAGAATCCAACCTCACTCCTTACAATACCGGAACCTATCTCGGAACAAAGAAAGTTTTTAACATAGGTGCAGGATTTCAATACCAGCCCGATGCCATGTGGCATGGAAATATTTCCGATACGAATTATACGGCGCTCAAAAATTTTGCACTTGATATTTATTATGATGCACCGTTACAAACAGATGGTAGTGCCCTTCATTTTTATGGCGCTTATGTAAATTCAGGTTTTGGTCCGGGTTATATCCGCAACCTGGGTGTGATGAACCCGGCACCACAAAATGCACCTGCTAATGATCCGGAAACAGGTGGTAATGGCTTTCCTGCATTCGGCACCGGCGATGTGGTGTATGTGCAGGCAGGCATCAAAACAAAAAACAATTTGCTGGGAAAAACTTCACTCATGCCCTATGCATCCATGCAATGGTCCAATTATGACAGGCTAAAAGATAAAATGATCTTCTGGGATGCAGGTATTAACTGGCTGATAAAAAACCACAGTGCAAAAATCAGTATAGCTTACCAGAACCGGCCCGTTTATGAAAATGTTCCCGGTGAATACCAGGCAATGCAAAATGGAAGAAAAGGAAGTTTGGTGATGCAGATGCAGGTGATGGTGAATTGAGGGTGCGCAAAGAAATATTTGAGACTTCGCAGTGTATTTCAAATTTGCGAAATCTGCGGGAAAAAAATTATGGAACGCAGAGTAGGCAAACGGGAGTTTCACCCGTAAGCCTCTCACAGAACCGTACGTGACAGTCTCCTGTCATACGGCTCGTGTCATTTCTTGATAACATAACTGTACCCTTTTTGCCAATGGTAGAAT
>JAEZCV010000029.1 GCA_023429985.1 Bacteroidota bacterium
GTTTTAAGCCTAAGGCCAAATCCTTTTCAGCACTTAATTTTGCTTATGTTCCAAAATTACCGCTTTACTGCCTCCGAACGTTTTATGCGCTATGTAACAATCGATACCCAAAGCGATCCCGGATCCGGCAACTTTCCTACTACTGAAAAACAAAAAGACCTTTCAAAGATTCTGGTGGAAGAATTAAAGAATATGGGGGTGGAAGACGCACATATGGATGAATATGGCTATGTATATGCTACCATACCCTCCAATACAGCCAAGGAGGTTCCTGTTCTCTGTTTCTGTGCGCATGTAGATACGGCTCCGGATGCCAGTGGTGCCGGTGTTAAGCCCATATTGCATAAGAATTACCAGGGGCAGGATATTGTATTACCCGATGACCCTTCACAGGTTTTAAAAAAACAGGATTTTGCTTACCTTGACAGGCTAATAGGCCATGACCTGATTACGGCTAGTGGAAAAACCTTACTGGGATCAGACGATAAAGCCGGTGTGGCCGAGATTATGGATGCAGCTCATTTTTTTGTAAACCACCCGGAAGTGAAGCATGGAAAGATCAGGATTTTGTTTACTCCTGATGAGGAAGTTGGTAAAGGAACTGCAAAAATAGATATGCAGAAACTGGCGGCAGATTTTGGGTATACGCTGGATGGTGGAGAAGCAGGTTCTCTGGAAGATGAAACCTTCAGTGCCGATGGTGTAACAGTAACCATTCATGGTGTGATTACCCATCCCGGCTATGCAAAGGGTAAAATGGTGAATGCCATGAAAATTGCAGGGGAGATACTTGCATCCCTTCCTGCAAATAAACTGTCTCCTGAAACTACCGATGGGAAAGAAGGATTCATTCATCCAGTTCGCCTCGAAGGCATTAGTGAAAAAGCGAAGATTGAATTCATTATCCGCGATTTTGTTACAGCAGGATTAAAAGAGAAAGAAGATATTTTACTCGACCTGGTTAAAAAAGTTATGGAAAAATATCCCGCGGCCTCATTTGAATTTGATGTGCAGGAGCAATACCGAAATATGAAAGAGGTACTTGATCAACATCCGCAAGTGGTGGACTACGCAATAGAAGCGATAAAAAGAACCGGGCTGGAGTTGAAGATGGAAAGTATCAGGGGAGGAACGGACGGAAGCAGGTTATCTTTTATGGGTTTGCCCTGTCCAAATTTGTTTGCAGGTGAGCAGGCCATTCATTCAAAACTCGAATTTATAAGTGTGCAGGATATGAATAAAGCAGTAGAAACCATAGTGCATCTTGCATGTATCTGGGAAGAAAACAGTTAATGATAAAACAACATGATCATGATATCATTTCTTTGATAAGGCCATTGCTTTTATGGCTTGGTTTTCTTGTTACCCCGTTTGCTTCCATTTCGCAGAACCTGATCATGAACCAGAGTTTTGAGGATGAAAATACATGTACAGAAATAAAAAAGAACTGTGCTCCCGAAGCCTGGATGTCAAACTCACTTCGCAGCAACTATTATTTTATCGACAGCCGCTATTCTTACGAAGGAGAAAAATTCATAGGGCTTTTGCTGGCATCCAATCCTAAAATGGAGTACAGGCATTTTATACGCAGCAGGTTGCTGTGTGGTTTAAGGAAAGGTTCAAAGTACAAGGTTGAATTATATATCCGTTCATCTCAAATGAGTATAGACAGTGTAGGCATTGCTTTTACATCAAAAGATCCATTATATATCAAAACCGGTATTAAGGGGCTATCTCCTCAGCTTTATATGAAGGATGGATTACCTGAAATATCCAGAAGAGGAAAATGGTACCTGGCAAGCTTTGAATATGTTGCCAATGGCAACGAGGACTTTATTGTTTTTGCGGACTTCCGTAAGAATGCAGCTTCTCCGGGGGCAAAGACCGATTATTTTTATATTGATGAAGTTTCGCTGGTCCCGGTGAATAAAGCCGAAAAAATGTGCCCCGAAGCAGAGGAGATAAGAAAGGATGCTTATGATTTTAATGAAAGACATAGCTTGTTGGAAAAAAAACTTGGGTTGCAAATCGGAAATCCTCCACGAATAAGAGTGCTTCCCAAAACAAGTCAGCAGCGTGTAGATACGCTTACCGTACCCGAAGTGTTATTTGCCACCAACAGTTATATCCTTAACAGGAATGCTCACCTGCTTTTAGACAGCTTTATTTATGCTGCCAGGGATTTTGCAATTGACTCAATTGTAATTGAAGGACATACCGACAGCCGGGGTTCGGCATGGATAAATGAAGTGCTTTCCGAAAACCGCGCCTATGCTGTGTTCAACTTCCTTCAACCTCATTTCCCTGTGCCTATGATCATCAGGTTCTGGGCAAGTGAAAAACCGGTTGCCGACAACCGTACTCCCGAAGGCCGGCAGAAGAATCGCCGTGTAGAAATTTACATGTATGTGCGGGAATAATCTATCTTTAGCGCGCAACCAAATTTTATTAAAATGTATTTTTTACAGGCCGACAATCCCTTCTTTAATTTCCTTTCCAATTACTGGTGGTTATTAGTGATTTTATTCATCGTCTTCAGCGGATTGTTTACCATTAACCAGGGATATATTGGTGTAATTACCATGTTCGGCAAATACCAGCGTGTTGTGCGCCCCGGTTTGAATATCAAGATCCCCATTCTTGAACAGGTGTTTCGCAGGATATCTTACCAGAACCGTTCTGTGGAACTGGAATTCCAGGCCATCACTGCCGACCAGGCCAATGTTTATTTTAAATCGATGTTATTATATGCTGTGCAAAATGCAGATGAGGAAACCATCAAAAAAGTAGCATTTAAATTCATCAGCGAACGCGATATGATGCAGGCATTGATCCGTACCGTGGAGGGAACAATCAGAACTTATGTGGCATCTAAACGCCAGGCAGAAATCCTGGGTTTGCGAAAGGAAATTGTGGAATATGTAAAAGAGCAGGTAGATAATTCTTTAGAGGAGTGGGGATATCACCTGATTGATCTCCAGATCACGGATATTTCATTTGATAAGGTGATTCTTGAATCTATGAGTAAGGTAGTGGCATCTAACAACCTGAAGGCAGCTGCCGAAAATGAAGGCCAGGCTACTTTGATCACCAAAACAAAAAATGCCGAAGCAGAAGGTAATTCCATTAAAATTGCTGCTGAAGCAGAGAGAGAAGCCGCCAGGTTACGTGGACAGGGTGTGGCTTTGTTCCGCCAGGAAGTTGCGCGCGGTATGACCGAAGCGGCCGAACAAATGAAACAGGCCAACCTCGATACGAACGTGATCCTTTTCAGTATGTGGACGGAAGCAATCAAAAATTTTGCGGAATATGGAAAGGGCAATGTCATCTTCCTCGATGGCAGTGCTGAAGGCATGGAAGCTACCATGAAAC
>JAEZCV010000056.1 GCA_023429985.1 Bacteroidota bacterium
CACTGCGGATATTGGATGGATAACCGGCCATAGCTATATTATTTATGGTCCCTTAAGTGCCGGCGCCACCACATTAATGTTTGAAGGCATCCCCACTTTCCCGGATGCAGGCAGGTTCTGGGAGATCGTTCAAAAATTTGGAGTTGATATTTTATATACTGCACCAACAGCTATCCGCAGCCTGATGGGCTTTGGAGAAGGACCGGTTCACGGTAAGAAGTTAGATTCGCTGAAAGTGCTGGGAACTGTAGGTGAGCCTATCAATTCCGAAGCCTGGCATTGGTATGATGAACAGGTAGGAAAGAATAAATGCCCCATTGCCGATACCTGGTGGCAAACCGAAACTGGTGGCATCATGATCAGCAACCTTGCCGGAGTTACACCTTCCAAACCAACATTTGCAACTTACCCCCTTCCCGGCGTACAGCCATTACTGGTAGATGAATCAGGAAATGTAATTGATGGAAATGGTGTGAGCGGCAACCTATGCATCAAATTTCCATGGCCTGGAATGATTCGAACCACTTATGGGGATCATGAAAGATGCAGGCTAACCTATTTCAGTACTTATGAAAATTTATATTTTACAGGTGATGGTTGCCTGCGCGATGAAGAAGGCATGTATCGCATAACCGGAAGGGTTGATGATGTTTTGAATGTTAGCGGACACAGGATTGGTACCGCAGAAGTTGAAAATGCCATCAATATGCACGCAGGCGTTGTTGAAAGTGCCGTTGTAGGCTACCATCACGACATCAAAGGCCAGGGCATTTATGCCTACGTGATCTTTAACGGCATGCATAACGATGAAGAATTGACAAGAAAAGATATTTTGCAAACCGTTACCCGCATAATAGGCGCCATTGCAAAACCTGATAAGATACAGTTTGTTTCAGGACTTCCTAAAACCCGGAGTGGCAAGATCATGAGGAGGATATTAAGAAAAATCGCAACCGGAGAACCCGACCTGGGCGATACTTCTGCTCTTTTAGACCCTGCCATTGTAGAGGAGATCAGGACCGGAAGACTTTAATGTTATATTTTTTGCCTCTGCCTGATAAGCGAATTAGATTATTTTGCAGCGCGTTTAACCTTTCGTTAACCGTGTGAAAAATACATTTGCTCAATTAACACTATTTATGAGAAGAATTCTTTTAGGGGTTTTAATGGTTTGTTTTGTGAATACAGCATTTGCCCAGGCCGATACCATCATCACCAATAGAAATCCTATTGCTGCTCCAAGGGTGGGCGGAAATGATCATTTTTTAATGCAATTCGGACTTACCCGCTGGCAGGGAAAACCTGATTCTATTAATACAAAGGGTTCTTCACGCAGTTTTAATGTTTATTTCATGTTTGCCTTTCCTTTTAAAACCAATCCTCAATGGAGCGTGGCAATTGGACCCGGGCTGGCAACTGACCATATTTTCTTTGATGCTACTTATGTAGGAATTAAGGATCCCACCAATACGCTTGCTTTCAGGGATCTTTCCGATACAAGTCATTTTGATAAATATAAATTATCAACCGCCTACCTGGAAGCTCCCGTTGAGCTGAGGTTTACGCTTCACCCGGAAAGGACGAAAAGCTTTAAAGTTGCTGTGGGCGCCAAAGTGGGAACCTTATTGAGCGCCTGGGTAAAAGGGAAAGATTTTGTAGATAAAAATGGCAATTCCATCATGGATTACATTTCCAAAGAAAAAAGTAAAAGCTTTTTCAATACCAACAGGCTATCCTTAATGGGAAGGATCGGGTATGGTAATTTCAGTGCATTTGTAAGTTATGCGGTCAATCCATTGCTGAAAGAAGGTGTTGGTCCTACTGTGCGTCCCATGACAATTGGTTTAACGCTCAGCGGGTTATAAAATATTTTTTACAAATCTTGTTTTAGCGATCATGCCTGCATGATCGCTTTTATTTTTACATAAATAATTCTGATGATCGATAACAGGAACAGGATAGAAAAAGAAGAAAGAGCTGTTTTGGTGGGCGTTGTTCATAAAGATCAACGCGAGGAAGAAGTGAAAGAATACCTGGAAGAACTGGCTTTTCTTGCAGAAACGGCGGGTGCCGTTACTGTAAAGAAATTCTACCAAAAGCTGGCTTCTCCCGATAGCAGGACCTATGTAGGCAAGGGAAAGCTGGAAGAGATCAGGGAATACGTGCAAAGCCGTGAAATTAACCTGCTGATCTTTGATGATGAATTAAGTGGTGCGCAAATTGGAAATATTGAAAAAGTTGTAGGCATAAAGGTCATCGACCGTTCGGATCTTATTTTAGACATCTTTGCACGCCGCGCAAAAACTGCACAGGCCAAGGCACAGGTGGAGCTGGCTCAATACCAGTACATCCTTCCAAGGCTTCGCGGTATGTGGAAACACCTTGAAAGACTTGGAGGTGGAATTGGAACAAGAGGACCCGGGGAAACGGAGATCGAGACCGACAGAAGGATCGTGCGCGATAAGATCAGTTTATTGAGAAAGCGACTGGCGGAAATAGATAAACAGGCATTTACACAAAGAAAGGACCGTGGTGAATTCATAAGGGTTTCGCTGGTTGGTTATACGAATGTTGGCAAATCAACCATCATGAACCTTTTAAGTAAAAGCGAAGTGCTGGCCGAAAACAAACTGTTTGCAACACTGGAAACCACTACCAGGAAAATGGTTTATGAAAACACACCGTTCCTATTAAGTGATACCGTTGGATTTATCCGCAAACTTCCGCATCACCTGGTGGAAAGTTTTAAAAGCACCCTTGATGAAGTGAGGGAAGCCGACATCCTTTTACATGTTGTAGATATTTCTCACCCAAATTTTGAAGACCAGATAGGTGTGGTAAATAAAACCCTTCAGGACCTAAAAGCATTCGATAAACCAATCATCACTATTTTCAATAAAATGGACCTTTACATCCGTAATACATTTGATGAATGGCTGGATGACAGCACCAAACAACAATTGCTGCGCGACCTGGAAGATAACTGGGGAAGGCAGACCAATGGCAATGCTATTTTTATTTCGGCACTGGAAAGAAGCAATATTGAAGAATTAAGAAAAAAGATATTGGACAAAGTGAGAGAATTATACAGGATAAGATATCCATATAAAACAGAATTCTTCTATTGAACAAATCTTACATTAGTTTCAAAGGGCCTGAATTTTGCGTACCTTGATCAATAACCCTGACCAAATAAATGAGTGAACTGAAATTTGCAGATCAACTTGTAGTTGATTTGTTTGAAACCCACCCTCAGCCAATTTTCTGGATGACGCCAGTTTGGGATGAAGATCGCAGAAACATTGTTGATTTTGAATACAGGTATTGCAATAAACAGTTAGAAAAGTCAACTGGATTTTCTTCTGAAAATATTATCGGGAAAAAAATTTCTAATTCTAAACTTCTTGATGATACGCTAAGGTCAAGGTTCCTGGAGCAGATAAAACATGTTTATTTAACAGGGGAAATCCTGGAGGATACAATTTACAATCCCGTATTGAACACTTACTTCAAATTTTTGAGGTCTAAAGTACAGGATGGAGTGCTTACCGTGATTCAGGACAGAACAGCCGAATATAAAATGATCCGCGAACTGGAAAGCCAGAAGTCATTATTGAATAATATTCTTACACATACATCAAGCGGCATTTCAGTTACAGAACTCATTAGAGATGAAAACGGGAACATCATTGATGGAAGGATCATTCTTGCCAACGAAGCTTCGGAAAAATACGCTGGACTAACAAAAGCAGATTATGAAAATAAAACCATTTGCCAGATCGATCCGAAAATATTAGACAGCCCTATTTACCGAAGTGTAATTAACACGATCGAAACAGGTGAACCTTTTATTACGCAATATTATTTTGAGCCAACAGACAGGTGGCTCGAACTTTCTGTTTCCAGGATGGATGAAAATAAGGTGATCAATGTTTTTACAGATATCTCGCTTAGTAAAAAAACACATCTTGAAATGGAAAGACTGGTGTCGGAACTTACACGCTCAAATAAACACCTGGAAGAATTTGCATACGCCGCTTCTCATGACCTTAAAGAACCCATAAGAAAGATCCACACCTTTGCCGACAGGCTCAAGCCAAGACTTGCTGCCTACATGAATGAAGAAGAACAAAACATGTATGAACGCATGCAAAACGCAGCCTACAGGATGCAGCAACTGGTTGAAGATCTTTTGGAATATTCATATATAAGCTCCACCAGTGATTCAAAAAAGCCAACAGATCTTAATGAAAAACTTCAACTGGCAATTAACGATCTTGAAATTTCAATAGAAGATAAAAAAGCAAAGATAAAATCCGACAAACTTCCCGTGATCTTTGCTAATGGAAGGCAGATGCAACAACTGTTTTTGAACCTGCTTTCCAATTCAATTAAGTACAGCAAGCCAAATGTGCCGCCCGAAATTACAATAACAACAAAAGAAGTTCGGGCCGGCGATTATAAAGAATTTGGAGTTACGGGAGATGCAAACACCATATACCACCTGATTGAAATAAAAGACAATGGCATAGGCTTCGACAAAGAAGAATCTGAAAAAATATTTGCCATGTTCCACAGGCTGCATGGAAGATCGGATTATTCGGGAACGGGAATTGGCCTGTCAATAGTTCGACGCGTTATAGAAAACCATGAAGGCTATATCTGGGCCGAAGGGATTTCCGGCGAAGGCTCTACTTTTAAATTCCTGCTCCCCAAAAGCGATTAACCTTAATCATTAAAATAATTGGTTTCAACAGTTCGCTTGTTGCCTATTCTGGCAATATGTTTGGGATAATGATGCACTGGAAATAAAATCATTCATCCTAAAATCTGAATTATGAAACTAAGATTCCTGAGCCTGGTGGCGGCAATGGCACTGCTGCTATCCTGCGGAAGTTCAAGAACTTCAACCTCTGAAAATTATGCCTATGGCGTGCCCACAAATATTCATACAAATTTCATTACCCAGTATCCAACTGCTACCAATATTGCATGGTCGAGTTACAACCCGCAGGTTGTGCCCGTTGACTGGGAACTTGTAGGCTGGAACCCGCTTGATGAAAATGATTATGTTGTTCGTTTTGATATGAATAATGATGCATATTATGCTTATTACGACCGGAACGGTAACTGGATAGGAAGTGTGTATGCTATAAAAGATTATTCAACCCTTCCCACAGCAGTAAGTAATCTGCTTGCAACGCAATTTGCCGGTTATACCATTGAAAAAATTCAAACAGAAACCTGGAAGGACAAACTGGCTTACGAGATAAAGCTGAATAATCAAACCAACAAAGTAAAATTGCTGGTTGATGCCAATGGAACCATCATCAAACAGAAACTAAAAGATTAGTCCTATGGATAGCCAAAAAAGCTCATGACCTTCATGAGCTTTTTTTATTGCCGATTACTTAGTTTTAGTGCATGAAAATTTTTATCCTGTTTCTGAGTTTTCTTGCCATGCATCATATTGATGCCCAAACACAGCATACTGTAATAGTAAAAGGTGCCATGAAAGATGCCATGTGGAAGGGAGAAATTGAAGGCAAAATTGCCATCGATACAATTACAGACCAGGAAAATTTATTTGGTATTGGACCCATTGAATTTATCTCCGGAGAAATAATGGTAGTAAACGGAAAGATATATTCAAGCAGGGTAGTTTCAAAAAATGAAATGAAAGTGTTGGAAGGGGAAGAATTAAAAGCACCATTTTTTGTATATGCCAATGTTCCGGAATGGGAAGAGATTGAAATCCCCGGCGAACTGCGCACCATGTCGGAGCTTGAAAACTTCCTTGTTGAATTAAAAACAGATCAGCCTTTTGCTTTCCGGATAGAAGGTTTTATGGATACCGCAATTATTCATGTAGTGAATCTACCTGCCGGCAAAAAAATATCTTCCCCCGAAGAGGCACATGAAGGAAAAACTACTTTCGAGGTAATTGCCAAACCTTTTAATATTGTGGGATTTTTTTCCACCAAACATCAGGGCATCTTTACACATCACAACAGTTTCCTGCATATGCATTTGATAACGCTCGACAGGGAAATGATGGGCCATGTTGATGACATGGTTTTCAGTGGCGGAAAGATCAGGGTTTATATTCCCAGAGATCTCATTCAGGAATAATTTCCACGTTATATTTTAGATTTAGTAAATTAGGGAAGATGAGAATTTTCCTTAACCTGCTGCTATTGTTTATATCTCCTTTTGTGTTACAGGCGCAAAAAGTTGTTTCCATAAAGATCGACGGGGCAATACACCCTGCAGTTGCAGGATATATTGAAAGAGGAATAGAAAAAGCTACCCGTGAAAATGCACAGTGCCTGCTCATACATTTAAATACGCCAGGCGGCTTACTTAAATCAACAAGGGTAATTGCAGGAGCCATACTTGATTCAAAAATTCCTGTAGTGGTTTATGTTTCTCCCAGTGGTGCACATGCAGGTTCGGCAGGCGTTTTCATTACCATGGCTGCGCATGTAGCAGCAATGGCACCCGGAACAAATATAGGTGCAGCACATCCTGTTGCCGGGCAGGGAACCATGGATACCACCATGACTGAAAAAGTTACCAATGATGCGGCTGCATTTGTAAGAACAATTGCAGAGAAAAGAAACCGGAATGTAGAATGGGCAGAGGATGCGGTAAGAAAAAGTGTTTCCATTACCTCGGCAGAAGCAGTAAAAAATAATGTGGTTGATTTGCTTTCAATGGATGTTAACCACCTGATGGAACAACTTGACGGGCGCAGTGTTGAAACCATCTCCGGCACAAAAATCCTTTCAACAAAAAATGCTTCTGTTGAGCATGCCGAAATGCGGTTGATTGAAAAGATACTCAACATTTTGAGCGATCCCAATCTTGCCTATATTTTACTAATGATTGGATTTTACGGGATACTTTTCGAGTTGTACAGTCCCGGAGCCATTTTTCCCGGGGTAATTGGAGTTTTATCATTGATCATTGGTTTATATGCATTACATGCCCTGCCTGTAAATTATGCCGGTCTTGCACTGATCATTGTAGGCATTGTGCTGTTCATCATGGAAATAAAAATCACCAGCTATGGCATGCTTACTATTGGAGGAATTGCCGCATTGCTTATGGGCTCATTAATGCTGATTAAAGAAGATCCAACATTCCCGGTTATGGAAATATCTAAAACTGTCATTTTCACATTCACGGCATTATCTACTTTATTTTTTCTTTTTGTTGTAGGAGCCGGCATTAGAGCCCAGAAATCTGTTCCGGTTACAGGCATGGAAGGATTTATGGGAGAAACCGGAATTGCACTTGAAAACCTGGAGCCAAATGGAACTGTAAGAATTCATGGAGAGATCTGGCAGGCCGAATCAAATTCTGGAAAAATTGTTTCCGGCGAAAAGGTGAAGATCGTATCTATGAAGAATTTTAAATTGATTGTAGAACCTTTAGAACCAAATAAATAAATTATGGAACAGTATCCCGTTGTTTTAATTGTTATTGTCGTTTTTGTTCTTTTTATTTTAAGCAGTGCCATTCGCATTTTAAGAGAGTATGAAAGAGGTGTTGTGTTCAGGCTGGGACGCCTTGCCGGTCGCGGAGGTGTAAGAGGACCCGGATTAATTCTACTGGTTCCTGTGATTGATAAAATGGTTAAGGTAAGTTTAAGAACACTGGTGCTGGATGTTCCGCCGCAGGATGTAATTACCGCCGATAACGTTTCTATTAAAGTGAATGCAGTGGTATACTTCCGTGTTATGGAACCCCAAAAAGCAATTGTACAGGTAGAGAATTATTTGCTTGCCACATCACAAATCTCACAAACAACTTTAAGAAGTGTATTAGGACAGTCGGAACTGGATGAAATTCTTTCTCAAAGGGATAAGATCAATATGCAATTGCAACAGATCATTGATGCGCATACAGAGCCCTGGGGCGTAAAGGTTTCGAATGTTGAAGTAAAGCAGATAGACCTGCCGCAGGAAATGCAGCGCGCCATGGCAAGACAGGCAGAAGCGGAAAGAGAAAGAAGATCGAAAGTAATTTCTGCCGAAGGTGAGTTCCAGGCTTCGCAGCGACTTGCCGATGCAGCACAAATACTTGCCGACCAGCCCAGTGCACTTACATTAAGATACCTTCAAACACTGGTAGAAATTTCTTCAGAACACAATACCACCACCATCTTCCCTGTACCTATAGATTTAATGAAACCATTTTTGAAAGAGAAGGAAGGAAAGGGATGAGGATGTAGGGGTTTGGGGGTTGGGTGAAAGTTGTTGAATAATTGTTGAACGGTTGTTGAATGGTTGTTGAAGGCACTCACTACTCACTACTCACCACTCACCACTATTCACCACTCACCACCCTCACCTGGTG
>JAEZCV010000085.1 GCA_023429985.1 Bacteroidota bacterium
TGGGTAGGTTGCGATGACAGGTTTATAAGAATTGAAAACAATTCATTTTATGGTGGTACCGCAGCAAGACCAATCTGGCAGTCATTCTTTAAAAAAGTTTATGATGATAAATCACTCGGCATAGACAGGAATGCTGAATTTATTAAACCTGCCGACCTTGATAATGAGATCAACGATGCCGACATGATGCTTATTATTGATGACGAACAACCTCAGGACGAAGAATGGGGCAACAGCGCAGATGATTACTCTTTAGATACATCTTACAGGATCCCGGCCGAATCAAAACCACCTGTGGAAGAGGAAGATGAAAAGAAAGATTCTGACAATAAGAAAAAAGACTCTACGAAGAAAGCGCCCAAAATAGGCGAACCCAACAAACCTGAAGAAAAAGAAAAGAAAGGAATATTCAGAAGGATCTTTGGCAAGAAGGATAAGGATGGGGAGTAGTGATGGTGAACCTGCCTGGCGGCAGGCAGGTGGTGAATAGTGAAATCCTCGACCTTCCCGGGCTATCTCATCTAAACCCAAAACTCTACGGCATAACATTTTCATATCATTAGGAAAGATTGATATGAAAAACAGTAAGGACCATAAGAACAATATCAATAATATTCCGAATGATAATCCTTCTAAAGCAATGGATAGCAGGAAGGAAGTGGAGCGTTCTAACGATGCCAAAATTGACCAGGACCTGCCTGGCTACCCTCATCACCCGGCAAAAGAAACTGCCATGACCAAAAGAACAGAATCTCATCGCCCACATGCAGATGTGGAAAATATTCCCTCCGGAACCAATGAATCCGGAGTGAATGGAAGATTTAATAATCATGAAAAGGAAATCCCGGGTAAAAATCCGGAGGTTTCCGGTTCCAACCAGGATGTTTCGGACCGAAAGGCTGGAGGGAGTGGTAATTTGGAAATTCATGACTCGGAAAACCAGGAAACAGGCAAGCCGCAAAATGTTTCAAACGAAGACCTGGAAAATAAAGAAAGTATTCCCGGTTCACCTTCTATAGATGAAAATGATTCATTTAATACAGAAAGAATTTAAGCAGCAAACCATGGAATATTTCCGCACCCGATTGCCGCTTTATTCAGGACGAGACGCCTTAATTTTTTTATTTGCCCTTGTACTTGCTCTTGGTTCTGTTTCATGCAGTCCGGCCCGACGCATTGATATGAAAAATCAATCTGGCGGAGAAGTGGAAATTAAATGGAAATTAAAAGAACTCGACAGTTTACATAACAGTGATTTTTTCATCAGCAATTCCGATGAACTGGAATTTAAACTGAAACCTCAAAAACCATTGAACGAAGTAAACATGACGTTTGGAATGGGGTCATGGAAGCCTGCTTACCTGGCTTCTGTTACGGAAAGGCTGGAATCACTCACCATTACATCTGGAAAAGGTAAGCTGGAACTCACTTCTTCACAAGCTATTTACGATTACCTGTTGAGCAGGAGAAAAGGAATTGGCAAAAGAAAAATTGTGATTGAAGTTAAAGAATAATCATTCTCTTTATTCCTTCAATATATTAACTTAGTTGCCTGCCGTGAATAAACTTTCATGGACCTGAATATTTGCCTGTGCAAGTGAATACACCATCCAAAGCCATAATCGACAACCTTGTTCATCTTCCTGATTTTGCAAGGTTTCTCCTTGATAAAAAATTAAAGGAATTTACAAGACTGCAACTGGAAATCAGTCGCGATGTAAACCTTCCCATGCTACGGCATTTCAGCCGGTATTCCGATGAGCAACTGGTAGAACTTGGCCTGCAGTCAAACAGGCTTTTCCTGGAACATCTTGCTTCCAACCAGGCATCAAAACATATTGAACATTCTCTTGAACAATACCGCGAAAACAACTTACCGCAAGTTACACAGGAAGAAATTGAAGCGGAAGATATTAACCTCTCAATTTTTGCATGGCGGAAAACTTTTCTTTACTTCCTTCCTGATTATACTGGAAACACTTCCGATCTGATTGAAATAGTTAAGGAACTGGATGTTTACCTACTGGAATTGCAAAACCGGGCAACCGGCCTATTTATAAAATTATTAAAATCGAGGATAAGCGAAAACGCTCATTTCATTGAAAAAATTACAGGAACATCTCCGGGCCTTATTTATGTAACAGATATTGCTACTAACAGGCACCTGTATACGAATAAACCTTACTGGCAGCTGCTGGGGTATAAAAACGAAAAAGATTATCAACCAGCAAGAATTGATGCCCACCTGCATCCTGAAGATGTGGAGATCAGCAGAAAATTCAACCATGATTTTCAAAAAACAAAGGATGGAGAAGTAAAAAGCATTAAGTACAGGATAAGAACCGGGGAAGGAGAATTTCGCTGGGTAAGATGCTTTGAAACAGCTTTCAAACGAAATGAAAAAGGTGAACTGGTAGAAAAGATCGGCATATGCATTGACATACACGAACAAAAACTTACAGCCGAAAAACTTCAAAAGCGCGAAGCAGAATTACTGGAAGCCCAGGAAATTGCAAAAATCGGAAGCTTTACCTGGGATCTTTCCGGGGCAAAATCTCAAAGCTCGCCTCAAACAAAACTCATTCTGGAACTAACCACCGACGACCAGGAAGAATTTTTCAGCCGGGTTCACCCCGATGATCTTCTCAAACTGAAAGAAGCAATTGCAGCGTCAATGAAATCGGGGTACTTTGAAGCTGAATACCGGTTTAGTTGTGGCGAAAGGGAAAAAATACTTTCCACTAAAGGCAGGGTTCATTTTAAAGATGGTAAGCCTGAATTTTTAAATGGTACCATCCTGGATATAACTGAAAAAGCAACGCTCATTCAGCAACTGCGGCAACAGCAAAGCATTTATAAAAGAGTTGAGGAACTGGCGAGCATGGGTAACTGGACCTGGGATCTGAAAAAAAACACCCTCGAATGGTCCGACAACCTTTATCGCATGTATGGTTTAAACCCGGAAACCACTGATATTTCAATTGAAAAATTCCTGGAGTTTGTGCATCCCGAAGACCGCAACGAGGTTAAGACCTTCTGGCACAATATCAATACAAAACAAAATATTGACCACACCTTCAGGATCATAACCACTGAAGGCCAGGAAAAATATATCCGCTCATTAGCACAAAGTGAAGAAAATAATGTGGGCAAACCTATAAGAGTAATTGGAACAGAAAGAGACGTTACTGAAAAACACCACATGGTGGCTTCACTCTTAAAAAGCGAACAACTTTATAAGCAGGCACAGGCACTTGCCAGTATAGGTAACTGGAGTTGGGAGGTGGACACAGATAAAATTGAATGGTCGGAAGAATTATATAAAATTTACGGCCTGTCACCTGATGAACACCTTACCTACGACATGGTTGCAGGCTTTGTTCATCCCGAAGAAAAAGATGATGTAAAATTATCCATTGAAGAAAGTATTCGAACCGGCGAAATTTATGACAGGCACCACCGGATCATTTTAAGAAATGGAACAGAAAAAGTAATTCACCGCCGGGCAGAAGTAATTAAAGAAGAAGGAAAACCTACCCGACTGGTAGGCACTACACAGGACATCACAGCATTTTACCGGGTACAACAGGAGTTAAAAGATAACCAGAATTTTATTCTTAAGATCACAGATGCCACTCCTTCAATTATTACAACTTACAATGTAAATACGGGTAAATATGTTTTTGTAAGCAAGGGTATTGAAAAACTGGGCTATACCGTAAGTAATTTAATGGAAAAGGGTATTGCATTCTTTTATGAAATAATTCACCGGGAAGACCTGGCTCTCGTTAAAGAAAAAAATAAAAATGCACTCATTGCGGCCAACCAGCAGACCGATGATAATAATATAATTTTCGAAAATACATTTCGCATAAAAGATCATTCCGGAACTTACCGATGGTACCATACCTATGGCACTGTGTTCGACCGAAATGCAAATGGCAAAGTGGAACACCTCCTGAACATTATGATTGATGTTACAGAACAACAAACTGCCAACATCAAGATCAAGGAACAGGAACACTTTATTCAGCAAATTGCAGATGCCTCTCCTACCATACTGTATTTATACGATGTACAAAAACAAAGCATCGTTTATATCAACAGGGAAATATTTTTTGTTCTGGGATATCATCCCGATGAAATTTTATCGGCAGGCGAAAACATTACCGAATTATTGTACGATCCTGAAGATTATCACCTGCTGCCCGCCAGAAAACAAAGTGAAAAGAATTTCAGCCAGGTAGATTCCATGATCCAGTACGAATGCAGGATCAAAAGCAAGGATGGAGAATTTCGCTGGTTCCTTGTAAGAGAAATTGTTTTTAAAACAGATAGCAATGGTAACATTTCTCAGATACTTGGTGCCGCCCTTGATATTAACCGGCGCAAGGAAATGGAAAAAACCATTTTACAGAATACATTGTTACTGGAACAATCAAATTCCAGCCTGGAAGAATTTGCCTATGTTGCCAGCCACGACCTGAAAGAACCTTTGCGCAAAATTTCAACCTTTGGCGACAGGCTGGCGGCAACGCATCTCGAACTCCTTTCTCCTGAAGGAAAAATTTATCTTAATAAGATACTGGATGCATCGGAAAGAATGCAAACAATGATCAGCGACTTGTTATCCATTTCAATGATCACAGGTAACCGTTCTTATGAAAAATTCAGCCTGCAGAAAATTCTGGAAGAAACCATACTCACACTTGAATACAAAATAGAAAACCAGAATGCTGTTATCAGGCACAACCAGCTCCCCGATGCCATGATCATTCCTTCGCAGATCAGGCAATTGTTCCTAAACCTGTTGAGTAACTCCCTCAAATTTGTTAGAGAAGATGTGCAGCCCCTGATCACCATCAGTCATGAGTTCATCAAACAAAAAGATATTGTTCATTACCAGCTGGCGCCTGCAGAAAACTATTTAAAAATTGTATTTAGCGACAATGGTATTGGTTTTGAAAATGAATTTGCGGGAAAGATCTTTGCCATTTTCCAGCGCCTCCATGGAAGAAGCGAGTATGAAGGTTCGGGGATTGGACTGGCCATCTGCAAAAAAATAGTGGAACACCATGGTGGCATCATATCGGCAGAAAGCAAACCGGGTGAAGGTGCCACTTTTACAATCATATTACCGCATGAGTAAGAAAGTTTACGTTTATATTGTTGACGATGATCATGATGACAGGGAAATTCTAAGAGACGCTTTCATTTCCGCAGGTTTTAACCTGGATTTTATTTTGCTGGAAAGTGGCGATAGTTTACAGCAACATCTCAACGACCATATGAATGAAATGCCTCCGGCTCTCATCATGCTCGATTTGAATATGCCAGGGAAAGACGGGAGGGAAACATTAAAATATATCAAGTCAAACAAAAAATATTTTCAAATTCCCATTATCATCTTTACAACTTCTTCTTCTCCCCGCGATAAATCGCTGGCTTATGATCTTGGAGCAAACTGCTTTATTACCAAACCCGATACTTTTAGTAAACTCCAGGAACTGGTAGTTTGTATTTTTAAATTGTGGCTCGGGTGAGGTATGTATTGAACCACAGTTTTTTGAACCACAGTTTTTTGAACCACGGAGGCACAAAGGCACAGAGAATCACAAAGTATATTCGAAATCACAGATTCAATGAAGCTTGTTCACCTCCGTGTTTCTTAGTGCCTTTGTGCCTCCGTGCCTGCCACCCGTAGCGCAGCGAAGGGTGGGTTCAAAAAAAAAAAAATAACTCATCTAACTACTTCCTCAATCACTCTACCCACACTCCCATTCGGCATTTGAATTTTTAATAAAGCCGCCACCGTAGGTGCAATATCCTGCATATAAATTTCCCTGTAAGATCTTCCCGGAGAAATATTCCAACCCATAAAAATTAAAGGAATGTGCGAATCGTAAGGATTCCATGCGCCATGATTGGTTCCAAGGTTCCAGTTTTCAAACCATTGAGGTTTTAAAATGTACTGAATATCGCCGCTGTGCGTTTCATTAAAACCATTCAGTAACATTGTTTTTATATTCCGTTGCACCTGCGCAGTTTCCAGTTGCTGCAGGTCAACCACATATAAAATTCCCTGCTCCTTTTTCAATCTTTCTTTTATGAAGGAAACAATTTCAGTTCTGTTCAATTTTTCTTTTGATATTATTTCACGGTTGAGATAAACCTGGTAGTTCACCCATCTTTCAACAATACCTTTTACTTTAAATTCATTTTCCAACAATGAATCCAATTCCTTTTTTATAATCGATTCTTTAAATATTCCTGCCTGCATACCCATATCAGCCGCATAAACCGGGTTAATAGCGGCACCATGATCTGCAGTTAGAAACAACAGGTAATTATTTTTTCCAACAGCAAGATCAAGGTATTTTAAAAAAGCTGCAAGATCACGGTCCAATCGTAAATAGGTGTCTTCCATTTCCACCGACTGTGGTGCAAATCCATGTCCTGCATAATCCGGTTGCGATAAACTTAATGCTAAAAAATCTGCTACCCCTCTCCTTCCCAGTTGTTCTGATTCAATAGCTTTTTTTGCAAATTCAAAACTATAAGTATTGGATGCAGGCATGTACCTGAACACTTCATATTTATTTTTGGTAAGATCACTGGTGATGTGAGGAAAACTTAAACTCCTTCCACCAAGTTTTGATTCATAATTATTACTATCGGAAATACTTTGGGTGTAAGTTGAAATATTGTAAAGTGTATTCCAGTTTTGTGAAAGATATTGCAATGGAAGGTTTCTAGCATTGAACTGTTTTACCCATTCAGGTAATTCTTTTATATAAAAACTGCTGCTGATCCACCCTCCCGAAACATTATCGAACCAGTAAGCAGCATTGGCTGTATGTCCACCGGGTAAAATAGCACCGCGGTCTTTTAATGAAATGGCAATTGTTTTGCTTTTGAAATTTGTAGCCAGTCTTAATTCATCTGTAATGGAACTTGCCCACATATTTACCGGCGACATTTTTCCTGAAGCAGCAGTTGTTCCTACACCGGTTACCGTAGAATCGGATGTACAGTAAATATTTCTTTTGAGCTTTCGGCTGTACCAGCTGTTGCCCATGATGCCATGAATGGCTGGAACACTGCCTGTATAAATTCCCGCATGCCCTGCCCCAGTGTAAGTGGGTGTATAATTAATGAAGGTATTTTCACAGCTAAACCCTTCCTTCAGCAATCTTTTGAAACCTCCTTCTTCATATCGGTCGTAATACCTGTAGAGGTAATCCCAGCGCATCTGGTCTATTACCAGTCCAACCACCAGTTTAGGCCTGGAAAGCTGCTGGGCAAAGGAAATTGCAGGGAAAAGGAGTAATACCAGGATGCGGAGGATCATTTCTGTTGTTTGGGCAAATTTAAAGGTTGAATTTCTTATGCTTTATTATTGAATTCTTATCTAATATGATGCGCAGAACCTTATTTATCTGCGAATTGCTTATTTTTGCGGCGCAGCCGGCCTCCTTATTTTTCCGGCCCCTTCATACCAAACCTTCTATCGTTAAACCGAAAACTATTTATTTAAAATGGCAGATCTTTTTGAACGTCTCCTTAAAAATTACGGACCGTTAGGACAACACCGTGAAAGAGCACATGGATATTTTGCATTCCCCAAACTGGAAGGTGAAATTGGAACTAAAATGAAATTCAGAGGTAAGGATGTTTTGGTATGGAGCCTGAATAATTACCTGGGCCTTGCCAACCACCCCGAGATCCGTAAAACCGATGCTGAAGCAGCAAAAGAATTCGGACTTGCCTACCCCATGGGTGCCCGTATGATGAGTGGTAACAGCGTGCACCACGAACAACTTGAAAGAGAACTGGCCGAATTTGTAAATAAAGAAGATGCCATCCTCCTCAACTTCGGTTACCAGGGAATGGTGAGCACCATTGACGCATTATGCAGTCGCCACGATGTGGTAGTTTATGATGCCGAAAGCCATGCCTGTATCATTGATGGTATTCGCTTACATCCGGGCCACCGTTATGTCTTCAAGCATAACGACCTGGAAGATTTTGAAAAACAAATGCAGCGTGCTACCAACCTGGTAGAAAAGCAGGGCAATGGTGGCATTTTAGTTATTACCGAAGGTGTGTTCGGCATGGCCGGCGACCAGGGAAAACTTAAAGAA
This sequence comes from Bacteroidota bacterium, assembly GCA_023429985.1. Taxonomy (GTDB): domain Bacteria; phylum Bacteroidota; class Bacteroidia; order Chitinophagales; family Chitinophagaceae; genus Flavisolibacter. The sequence continues at coordinate 8,145 of JAEZCV010000085.1, forward strand.
ATTGCTGCGCTGAAAAAGAAATATAATTTCCGCTTACTTGTGGATGATGCGCATGGATTTGGAACTTTAGGTGCTACCGGCGCCGGTGCCGGGGAAGCCCAGGGTGTACAGGATGAAATAGATCTTTACTTTTCCACCTTCGCCAAATCAATGGCTTCTATTGGGGCCTTTCTTGCCGGCGACAGGAACATCATAGATTACATTCGCTACAATATCCGCAGCCAGATCTTTGCGAAAAGTTTGCCTATGCCAATAGTTATTGGCAACCTGAAAAGACTTGAAATGCTGCGCACCATGCCCGAAATGCGTGAAAAGCTTTGGCACAATGCATTGAAACTACAGCAGGGATTAAGAGACCGTGGTTTTGATGTTGGCAAAACCGATACCATGGTTACTCCGGTTTACATGAAAGGTGGTGTTGAAGAAGCTACCGCTATGGTAATGGACATCAGGGAAAACTATGGCATCTTCTGTTCCATTGTTGTTTATCCTGTAATTCCAAAAGGACATATCATTTACAGGCTTATCCCAACAGCTTCGCATACTGATGCTGATATTGAAGCAACCCTGGAGGCATTCAGCCAGACCAAGGCCAAACTGGATTCAGGAGCTTATAAAGCGGAATTCATTCCTGATATGGCCGAAGCCAGGTAGTTAAAAGTTTATATATAATTGAAAAGCCGCTTCTCTTTACCGAGAGCGGCTTTTTTTAATTTGGAAATTTGGAAATAAAGGATGCCTCAAATTTCCCAATTAACAAATTAGTGGTGTCCGGGGAAAATTTGATTTTTTTCTTAGCCTTTGATTCCTTCTGCATTTCCGCTGTCAAATTCGCTCTTTTGGCTGCGCATGCTCTCTATGTGGGGAACAGGTGCAATTGAACCTG
>JAEZCV010000095.1 GCA_023429985.1 Bacteroidota bacterium
CTACTCACTATTCACTACTCACTACTCACTATTCACTACTCACTACTCACTACTCACCACTATCATCTCGTTCCTGAGCGGCTCAACTTTAAATCCTGCCTGGCGCAGAAGATTGATCAGTCCTTTATCTCCTGGCAAATGACCTGCTCCTACAGCAACAACCAGCGATTTTCCGGGCATGAGTTCTGCAAGTTTGTTGGCCCAGTTGATGTTCCTGTTGTATAATAAAATGTCGGTGAATCCTCCAATTCCCGAGGCTTCATCGGTGGTTATTTCTTCCATTTTTTCAAGTTCCTGATTGCGGTATGCATCGGTGATCACCTGCATATCATTTCCTTCTTTCATGTCGCCCTGTTCTACCATTCTCAAAAGTTGTTTTGCCTGGAAGCCATAAGGAATGCTGTCAAAAATACTCATCTGGTATTGCATGGTTTCCATTCCCTTTATATCAACACCACTGGATTTTGCTTCAGCCATTACCAGTTGTTCCATGGAGATCATGTTATCGCAGGAAGCTGTTTGCTGTATTAACAGCGAGGCGGCCATCAATGGTTTATAAGTTTCAACCATTGAAAATGGCAGCATTATTTTTTTATCGGTAAAATATTTTTTTATGCTTTCATATTCTTCAGCGGTAAGCAACTGAGCCAGCGTGGTGTCGTTACGCATTTTCATTTTTGTCATGGCGCCCATCATTTCCATGACGTTATCCATATCCAGTTCCAGGTAAACATCATCAGCATGGGCAATAGCATTCACCAGGCTGTCGCTTAACTTAATATCATCGGCACATATCAGGTGCATGGTACCAAATAAATAGGTTGGCTTGGTAAGACCATTTCCGGTTACTTTCCATAAAAGCGTATTCACTTCTTTTGAACCGGTTTTCCTTTTATCAGCCTGTGCAAAAACAAGCATGTTACCTAACATCAGCATTCCCATTAAAAATAACTTCTTCATAGCCGGACAATTTACGTAGAAATGATTTGTATACAGATGTAAAACTGTGAAAATTTCGGTGCACAAATTAGTTTTAATAGAACGTTTCCATCCAAAAACGGGAAAACCGGGTGCCCCATTTTACTTTTAATTCACCGGGTTCAATATTCAATCCCAGTTCCTGCTTTATTGCCAGTACTGGAAGATTGATGCCGGCACCTAATCCCGCTACGATGGTTCCCTGCACACGGGGATTGATCTCCAGTAAGAGCGCTTCTCCATTTTGGTTGCGCCTGAGTTGAATGCCAATATTTCCATGGAGATTCACTAGTTGAATGATGCGTGTGCAATAGTCAATTATAGACTTGTCGTTTTCAAAAACGCCTTCCACGCTAATGCCATTGATCATTTTTTTCCTGAGCCGCGGAACTACAATAATAGCTTGACCATTATTAGCAAGACAGTCAACCGAATATTCATCGCCAGGAAGAAATTCCGAAACAAGGAGTTCGGGGAAATGCCCCGATGATAAGATCTTTAAAGCATGGGCATAGGTAATATATAAATTATAAGGCTTTTCGTTGAACAACTGGTCGAGTTCATTGATGGAATCGGAAACGATCCTTACGCCCCTGCTACCATTGGAAACAGATGGTTTAAAGCAAAAAGAATTATGCGGATGATCCAGTTCAAAAGCCGCATGGATAAAAGCTTCTTTATCGCTGACAACTGAAAACGCAGGAAGTGCTAATTCTTTGGCATGAAGAAATTCATACAGCCTTGATTTATTATTGGCGATTTCAATTGCTTCTTTGGAAGAAACCATGACTTTTATGCCATAACTTTCAAATAAGGGCTTGTTAGCTGCAAACAATAAAAGTTCTTTCGTTACCAGGGGCAAGATCACCTGGGTCTTTCTTTCAATACAGATCTGCAGAACTCGGTCTATGAATTTTTCATCGGAAGCTGCAGGAACAGGAACAAAATTATTGTGCAGGTAACGGCCAACGGCATTTTCATTAGCATCCGCAACAGTAAGATTAAATATAGCTGGATGAAGAATACACCTAATTATTCCTGCGGCGCCTGGAGCACCTGCACCGGTCATTAATATATTGTATTGATCAGGCAAGTGTCAGGTTAGTATTAAAGGAAGAAATTTCAGATATAAAACCTTCGTGCTGATGTTCAAGCGTGCGAAAAGCAATTTTTCTTTTGCGGCCATTTTTAAGAAGGAGAAACAAATTTGTTTCAAGTCCGTTCTCATCTTCCTTTGAATCAATTGAAACAATCCTTTTTAATGGAATTCGATTGCTGTAACTATACCTAAAAATCAAATTGAAAAGATCCATAGAATATAAAAAGGTAAAACACGCAAACATCACAACCCTTGTAAAAATTTTAAATGGTTCACTTGTATCAAAAACCAATATCAGAATTATGCATAAAGGAGGAAGTATTGACCTGCTGATCCTTCCAATACCAGTATCCCAGAAATAATAAATGGTATTCCTGATATACAAAGTATCTCTTTCTATTATTACTTTGCCTTTAGAGGAAATAAACTCCTTTTTCATAGCAAGTCAAATTTAAGCCACTACAGCCTCTTCGCCATATATCTGTCCTTTAAATTTCAATGAAGGTGAAGGAATAAAGCTTCCCAGACCAAGTTGATCCCATTTACTATCTACGGATTGAATAGTTGCATCATCCGAAACAATAATATTTGGCCAGTCACGCTGGAAGTTGTCGAATACTTTGGTTTTGATGGTACCATCGAGTCCTAAACAGGAAAATGTTTTGGAAGGATCGGTCAAAGAATTCCTTTGTACCAAAACCTGGTCGCGTTTGGGATCGAGGTTATTGCAAAAACGCCATAAGGCAACAGTGAGATCATTTGCATCCACGGTATGTTCCACATATAGGATCATCTTCACGCCTTCTACATCTTTTCTTTCACAAATGCGTGCATGTAATTCTTTTACATGTCCTCTTCTCTCCTTTTTAACGGAAACAATCAATACGGGAATTTCTTTCTTCAATAAAGAAATATTCAATGAATGTATTTCCTTAAAATCATTTGCGGTTTGTTGTAAAGCATTTATGTCTGCAATGGCAATTTCTATATCTGAAGATTTTTCTTCTTCAAATTTCGTGGTTCCGTCAATACACATCTTTCCACCAAAACCCAGTTTACTGCAGCTGTGATCCAGCACATCCATCGGACCCTGTGAAAAATAAATATCTGTTGCAGGATCCAGATTCTTAAAAGCATAAACCGCCAGTTTTTCGTAGTCCTGGATCTTTACGGCTTCATCTGCCATCACCAGTATCTTATTGAACATCATTTGTCCTGCGCCCCACATGGCATTCATCACTTTTTGTCCCTGCCCTGCATAATCTTTTTTGATCTGCGCGATCACCAGGTTATGAAACACCCCTTCCACAGGCATGTCCATATCCAGTATTTCGGGCACCATGGTCATTTTCATGGGAGCAAGGAAAATCCTTTCAGTGGCTTTTCCCAGCCACGCATCTTCCTGCGGTGGAATGCCAACAATAGTTGCCGGATAAACAGGATCTTTTTTATGGGTGATGCAGGTAATGTGAAAACGCGGATACCAGTCGGGCAGTGAGTAATAACCGGTATGATCACCAAAGGGGCCTTCCCAAATCAATTCATCGTTTGGATCAACATAACCTTCAATAATAAAATCTGCATCTGCAGGCACTTCCACATCGGGCTGGGTGAGGCATTTCACCAGTTCAACTTTCTTTTTACGAAGAAATCCTGCCAGCATGTATTCATCCACATTTTCGGGCAAGGGTGCTGTTGCAGAATAGGCATATACCGGATCGCCACCCAATGCAACGGCAACGGGCATGCGCTTTCCCAGTTTTTTATATTCATTAAAATGTTTTGCAGAAACCTTATGCTTGTGCCAGTGCATGCCGGTTAAAGCCGGACCAAAAACCTGCATGCGATACATACCAACATTCCTGCTGTTGGTATTGGGATCTTTTGTATGAATAATAGGCAGCGTTACAAAAGGACCTCCATCTTTAGGCCAGCAGGTGATCACCGGCAATTTGGTAATATCGGGTTCACCCATAATTACCTGTTGACATTCGCCCCTGCCCGATCGAACTTTGGGCATCCAGCTGGCAAATTGTCCGAGTTTGGGAAGCATCTTTAATTTATCGAGAATGTTTTCTTTTGGAGATGCCAGCATATGAAAAAGGCCTTCTATTTCTTTGGCCACATCATCCAAATGATTTACGCCAAGAGCAAGACACATTCTTTTTTCACTGCCGTAAGCATTCATCAGCACAGGAAAATCATATCCTGTGTTTTCAAACAAAAGTGCTTTGCCGCCGCCTTCTGTTTTGCTGATACGGTCTGTGATCTCGGCTATTTCGAGTTTGGGATCTACAAAAGTTTTGATGCGAACCAGTTCGCCGGATCTTTCGAGCAGATCAATAAATTCCTGTTGATTCTTGTATGCCATGGGTTTGCAAAAATATCAACCCAGGAGCAGGAAAAAGTTTTATTCTTAAAACTTAGGACAATCATAACCTTTATTGCCTCCGCTTCCCAAAGCAATACTGAGGTGAAGGCCGGTAAAATAATAATAATCCTTATATTTTGCACCGCCCCGCGTTTCGGTTTTTCCGGGAGGTGTTAAAACACCACCAGGAAGTTCATCGCCGCGGTAATACAGTTCCACCGAACGTGGTCCACGATTGATCAGCAGGTCGTTAGGGTCGGCATAATTTCCACTTACATCATCTAAATGATCGGTAAACAATTTTCTAAGTCCCAGTTCAATTCCCAAATGTACTCTTTCACTGAAAGCATATTTAAATCCGCCACCAAAAGGAATTGCCATTTGCGTGCGCTTGTAAGGTTCCATACCATAACCTTCTATACCCTGTCCTTCGGTGGTCAGTGGTTGTAAAAAAACCTTTTCGCCGTCCTGGGCATAAGTATATGGATTGAAATGATAAACGGCCAGGCCGGCAAAAACATAAGGTGTCCACCTTACCTGGTCAATGTTGAAGATATTATAAACGGCGACGAGACTACCCTCGGTAATATGTGACTGGAAATTAAGATTGCGGGCACGTAATACTTCACTGCTGCTTAAACTGTCGGCGCCTGCCACTTTTCCATAAGTAAATGCAGCGCGCAAACTGAATCGTTCAGAAAGCTGGTAGCTACCTGTAACACCAAGGGAAATTCCGGGAGACTGAAAAGGTTTGCTAACCAGGTCGCCATGGTAGTTGGCAATTCCTCCAAAAATACCCAGCCTAATGGGACTTACCTGGCTGAAAGAATGGTTGAAAGAAAATAGCACGAGTGCCAGGCAGATGATCTTCTTCATCGGGTAAAATTTTGCTTTTGTAAGCAAATTTAAGACCGATTTATTGGTTTTGCTAACAGGAAGGCAACACCTCATCCGGATTTTTTCACACCTCATACAGGTGAAAAGGCCAGCCAACGCTGCATACAAATCAATTAAACTATTTAATGATTTGATATGATGGCAGTTGTTAGGAAATTTTCTGTTGCAAGCCGGTAAAATTAATTCCCAGCCCAGGTGCATGATTCGTTAAAACATTTCCCGAAGAAGTGAATTCAAGCCCGGTTGCCAGGTCTTCTTCCAGCAAAAGCGGACCATCCGCATCAATATAATCGGCCTGGGGAAGCAGGTGTGCAATGGCAGCGGAACCAATGGTGGATTCATTCATGCTTCCTATCATTACCTTCATATCGAGTGTGCGAGCCTGTTGTATCATTCGAAGCGCAGGGGTAATGCCGCTGCATTTAGTTAGTTTTATATTGATACCATGAAAATGGTTGTGGCATTTTTCAACGTCATGTTCGCCAACACAACTTTCATCGGCAATAAGAGGAAGAGGAGAATGTTCGAATAAGTATTTCATACCTTCCCAATCGTCTTTGGCAAGTGGCTGTTCAATAAATTCAACACCCAGGTCTTTAAAAACTTTTATCTTTTCTAGTGCATCTTCTGCCTTCCATGCAGCGTTGGCATCAATGCGAAAAACGGAGTCGGTATGTTTTCTTAAAGCCTTCATGATTCCTATGTCATCTTCCGTTCCCAGTTTGATCTTATAAACAGGCCATGGCTTTTCTTTAAGTTTCTCAACCATTTTATCAATGGTATCAATACCAATCGTATAATCGGTGGGCGGGTTTTTGGGGTCGTTAACTTTCCAGAAATCTTTAAGTGGCTTGTTTTTCATTTTACCATAAAGATCCCATCCTGCTATATCCAATGCACAAACAAGAAAGGAATTGGCTGGATATAGATGGTGCAGGTAATGCCAGTAACGTTCCGGATCGGTGAAAGCAAATTTTTCTACAAAAACTTTTTTTCTCTCAATGTCTTCTATCATTTTCTCTATAGGAATATGATAGTATGTGATAGCAGGCGCCTCACCATAACCTTTTCTTCCCATGAATTCCAATTCAACAATAAGAGTGGGCTGATGAGTTTTGGTTCCTTTTGAAATACCGAAAGGGTATTTGAATTTAAGGTTATGAGAATGGTATGTAAGTTTCAATTTTTAATTTTTTTACTGCGCTAAGACCTGCCGCTGTTTCTTAAATAATCTTTCAGTTCTTTATTAAAATCATCTTCTTTCATCAGTTGTTCCATTGAAATATGCATTCGATAGTTCCAGTAATGATTGGGGTTTGCGGGCTGATTGATTCTCTCTTCGTGAGGATTTTCTCTTCTTAGCTTTTCATTCATTCCTAAAAGATCCTGCAACTGGAAAATGCTCCACATGGCAGGCGAATAAAGATGCTGCAAAATAATGGCACGATTGACCCAGGCCTCACAGAAATAGGGAGCATCGCCCGACTCACCTAGAATTTCGTTGAAGAAACGCTGTGTTTTTTCGCGGTTCTCCTCCCACCATCCGCGTATGGTACTCATATCGTGCGACGATGGTGTAATTACAGAAAGATAAGGGGCATCCTTAGGGTGAAAGAATTCTGTTTGCGGATTTTTAGGCATGCGCTGGATTTCCAGACTCAGAATTCCCAATTGTTGCATCACTTCCGGAACAGAATGAGGCACCATTCCAAGATCTTCACCACAAATAAGCATTTCGGTTGCTTCCTTCATGGCAGGCAGTTTTTTCATTGCTTCGGCCTTCCAGAATTCATCCTGTCTTTTGTAAAAATAATTGATGTAAAGTTCTTTTAGTTTGTGCTGAACACCGGCATCAAGGTGTTGAAAAGAAGAGGTAGATTCCATTCCAATGCGGAAATGAAACAGTTGCTGGTGAGAGCCCGGTTCTTCAATCAGGATCACATTGGAAATAAGGTCGAAGATCCCTGCTTTTATTATTTCATTTCCTTCTGCACCATCATCAAAATATGCCGCAGCTTTTCTTTGCGTATCAACTATATCTTTTAACCGGTAACCCTGGTCGGTTGTTTCCAGGAAATGGCTTTTTACAAACAGCGCATGTTCACCAAAATACTGTTGAAGAATATCATCTGTAATATATGGTTGGCAATACCGTTCGTAATTAAACCAGATACCCCATTCACCAAATTCATTTACATGAACAGGAAGTGCAGGTATAAATCTTCCAAGAATACCTTCTACTGCATCCATGGGTATACTCCAGATACGGAAAAATCCAAGTATGTGGTCTATCCTGAAGGCATCGAAATAATTGCTCATCTGGTGAAAACGCTGGCGCCACCATTCAAAATGGTCTTCTTCCATTGTTTTCCAGTTGTAAGTTGGAAAGCCCCAGTTCTGTCCTTTCACTGCAAAATCATCGGGAGGGGCACCTGCCTGCATATCCATGTTGTATAAATCTGGCGCCGTCCATGCATCGGCACCATAACGATAAATGCCAATAGGAATATCGCCTTTGATGGCTATACCTTTTTTATGTGCATAATCAACTGCTTCTTTTAGCTGGAGGTGTAAATGGTATTGAACAAAATAAAAAAATGCGACGTTTTTGTGTTGGCGGGATCTTTTAGAAACCAGTCTTGCCACCTCTTCCTGGTTGTATACGCTATGGGTTTTCCATTTGGAATAATCGGCTGTTCCGTACCTATCGCGTAAAAAACAAAATGCAGCATAGGGAACCAGCCAGTTGGCGTTATCGTTGAAGAAAGCTTTAAAATCTTTTTCTTCCATGAAGGACATTTTGTCCAGCTCGAACAATTCTTTCAGCACATTGATCTTAAACTGAATTACCTGCTCATAATCCACTTCACTCAGCGCATTCAGTTGTTTTTGCTTTCTTGAAAGCGATTTTATTGATCCAATATGTTTTTTACCGGCAACTTTTTGCAGGTTGATATAAATGGGATGCAAAGCAAATGCTGAAATGGCAGCATAGGGATAGGAATCCTTCCATGTATAGGTGGCAGAAGTATCGTTTACAGGAAGGAGTTGAATAAGTTTGAGACCGGTTTTTGAAGACCAGTCAGCCAGTTGTTTAATATCCAGGAATTCACCCACACCAAAACTGTTGGCGCTGCGGAGACTGAAAACGGGAATAGCCACACCGGCACCTTTCCAGGTATTTGCAGGCACTCGTAAAAATCCATCGTGAATGATGGTTTTTTTATCTGCCGGAATATCGTAATGAAGCAAACGGTTATCGCCAGTTTCAAAACGCGGTTCTAAGGGGTCTTTAATATTTACAATGCCGTACTTATAAGTAATAGGGAAAATAGTATTGGAAAGATCAGCTTCATAAATCCACCAATCCCCTTTTTTATGCAACAATAATGGCTCGGCAAATTCCCAATGATTGAATTCACTGGTATTACCGGAAATAAAAAGAACTTCATCTTCTCCCAGCAAAGGAGCTTTCACACGAAACTGGTGGGTAAAGCCCTGATTCTTTTTGTGTTTGGCTTTTACGTGATCTTTAAAATAAACCTTTGAAAAAGGTGTGGTAAGAAATGCGTTTTCAATATAACTTTCATCGTTCCAGCTGTCGACCAGCAAAAGATCGGATTGAATTTTACTGAGATTAACGATCCTTCCTTTTTCAGCCTCTTTTTTTACTTCACCATTTTCGCTGGTGAAAATGTAATGATAGTGTAAGTTATGTATAGAAACTTTATCAATTTCCAGGGAAAGACGCCAGAATTCTTCATTGAAATACTCCAGCGGTACCGCTTTTGCAGGGTCGTTATTTCCCAGTTCAGGAATGTTGCCAACAACAGAGAGCGACTGACCGAAAAGTGTTTGAAACCGCAAGTAAAATTCTATTCTCATCAATTATTTTTAACCTGTTAACGGTCATGTTCAATATAAACAAAGGTTGACAAATGTATTAAAAGCTGTGAAACATCAAAAAAGGGAATAATAGTTTAAAATCAATAGTATAATTAAAAACCTCTTCCCTATTTTTGCCAAAATTTTTCTATGGAAGTTAAAAGAAGCAAAAAAGGTTTATACTGGATACTTTTTTTCATTTCTACCGCTTTGTTACTGTTGGCAATTGCCACTAACTGGCCCTGGCTTACGCTCATCCTGCCTTTTATGACTACATTTTTTGTGCTGGCTATGGATATAATTTAATTAGCTAATTGGAAACCTGCCGGCAGGCAGGTTGGGATTTTGGGATAGTCCGTATTTATAAAAAACATTAAGAATAAATTTGACCCCGCAATTGTGGGGTTTTTATATTAAGAACAATCATCGTTACATATTATAAAAAAAGACCCCAAATTACGGGGTCTTATTATTTTCAAATTTTCAAATTATCTAATTAGTGGTGTCCGGGGAAAATTTGATTTTTTTCTTAGCCTTTGATTCCTTCTGCATTTCCGCTGTCAAATTCGCTCTTTTGGCTGCGCATGCTCTCTATGTGGGGAACAGGTGCAATTGAACCTG
>JAEZCV010000099.1 GCA_023429985.1 Bacteroidota bacterium
CTTCATGGTAATCTTTACGATAAGCGTATTTGGAAATTTTAAAAGGAGCGGTTGCCTGTTGTTCAGGAAAATAATTTTTAATAAGCGTGATCACCGAACGAGCGCCGGGAACCAGTTTAGATGGATCCACACGCATGTCGAAATGGTTTTCCATGTATTTCATTCCGCCATGAAAACCCTTGTTCAGCCAGTGTTCCAGCCTTCGCTCATCTTCATCAAGCTTCACTGCCCGGGCAATACCGCAATAATCGAATCCGGATGCCAGGGCCAACTGCTTTATAAAGGATGAATATGTTGAAGGAGTGCGCATTAAAACTTAACAAAATTGCTTTATAATCCTAAGACTGTCAATTATTTGCCAAAACAACTAAGTAAATACACTTATGTTTTGTTTTCAATGCTTGAAATTTTATAATAATTGCTGAATTAATTCCATTTTGGGCAGGTTCAAAACTAACTACATGAGAAAATTATTCCTGCTGCTAGGCAGTTTCTGGGCTTTACAGAGTTTTTCCCAGAATGAAGTTCCTTTCCCCAAATTCGGAAAAGTTACATTAAAAGAACTCCAAAATAAAGTGTATAGTATCGATAGCCAGGCCAAAGCGGTAGTGCTGCAGGATGTGGGTGTTGCTTCTATAGAAGGAAATTCCAAAGGTTGGTTCTCAATCGTTCTTAAGCGTCATAAGATCGTTCATATATTAAAGCAGAGTGGTTACAGCCTGGCTAATGTTGAAGTGCCATTATACCGCAACAGTAATAATGATGAAGAACGTATTTCCAACATTAAAGCTGTTACCTATAATATTGAAAATGGCAAGCTGGTTCAAACAAAAATGGATAAGAGCAATTTGTTTACTGAAAATGTAAGCAAGAGCAGGATACTGAAGAAGTTTACCATTCCCAATGTAAAAGAGGGAAGTATTATTGAATACCAGTATGAAGTGAATTCAGAATTTTTCAGCAGCCTGGATCCCTGGTATTTTCAAACATCTGTTCCCGTTTTATGGAGCGAGTTTACTTTTAACCTTCCCGGTTTCTTTACTTATGCGCCTTTGTTAAAAGGATACCTGCCTCTAAGCTTTACAGAAAGGAAGGAACGTACCAATTATTTTTCTGTTACCGACCGCGGAGGAGCAGGAGCTGCAGAAAATTATAGTTTTTCTGCTCCAGTTACTGATTTGCGCTGGGGAATGATTAATGTGCCTGCACTTGAAACCGAAAGTTTTACAAGTTCTATTCGTAATCACACTTCAAGGCTGGAATTTCAGCTCCTTGCCCAGGGACAACCATTAAAAGCTTATAGTTACCAGAAGAACTGGTTTGAATTAACCAGGAGCCTGATGCAATCTGAAAGTTTTGGTGAAGTACTTAATTCAGATTCATGGGTAAGTGATGAAATGAAACCTGCTTTTGCAAATTTTACCAACCAGGAAGAAAAGGCCAGGAAGATCTTTGAGTTTGTAAGAGATAATTTTACCTGCCTCGGAAATTCCGGCGGTATTTATATGACCGAATCCCTGAAAAATACAATTAAGAATCGCAAGGGATATGTTTCCGATATCAACCTGGTGCTTGCCGGCTTATTAAAACACAACCAGCTGGATGCCTCACCTGTTATTTTAAGTACAACAGGTCATGGTTTTGTTCATGATGCCTACCCCGACCTTTCAAGCTATAATTATGTAGTTATCAGGTTAAAATTAAATGGTAAAGAATACTGGCTGGATGCAAGTGATCCTTTGCTTGGCTTTAATCATATTCTCCCTAATTGCTACAATGGTAGTGCAAGAATTATTGGTGATGAATACGGAGAAATTATTATGAATTCGAGAAATTACGAGGAGTCATCTACAAGTATGGTCATTCTTGCAAATGATAATAAAGGCAAATGGGTGGGAAGTGTAAGTTATGTTCCGGGAAAATTTGAATCTTATAACGACAGGAGAGAGATCAGGGAAAAAGGTGTTGATCCTTATTTAAAAGAAATTGAAAAAAGCTTTGGCGGTGATGTTACCATTTCAGAACCCGTTTTGGATTCTTTAAAAAGTTATGATAATTCAATTTTTATCAGGTATGGTTTGAACATGAATCTTTCTGATGAAAGCCTTATCTATATTAATCCCATGTTTGGTGAACAATGGAAAAAAAATCCATTTGCTTCTGCTAAAAGAAGTTACCCGGTTGAAATTCCATATGCCATTGATGAAACGCATACAGTGACCATGGAAGTACCTGCGGGGTATGAAGTTGATGAACTTCCTAAGCAAATGATGTTGAAACTCGATGAAGAAGGAAGTGGATTTTTCGAATACAGGCTTTCTCATTCAGGGTCCACCATTTCTTTCAGGTCGCGATTGAAGCTGAACAAAACATTTTTTATGCCTGAAGAATATGATGTTTTGCGTGAGTTTTTTGCCATTTTAGTGAAAAAACATTCAGAACAAATTGTATTTAAAAAGATAGCTAAGCCATGAGAATATTTTTGATCCTTTTATTTTCTTTCCTGCTGTTTAAAGTTCATGCAGGCGACATAAAATACCCTGTTAGCCAGATTCCAAAGAATCTGATGGAAAATGCAAATGTTGTTTTCCGATACGATGTGAATCAATACCAGCTTAATAGCCTGGAGGAAGCGGTTTATAAGAATATTGTAGTAATAACGGTATTGAATGAAAAAGGCCGTCATCATGCGCAGATGGTTGTTAATTATAACAAGTTGAGTAAAGTGTTGCAATTTGAAGGTGCTTTATATGATGCAGCCGGAAACCAGTTAAAGAAATTAAAGTCCAAAGAAATTGGCGACTACAGTGCAGTGAGCGAAATAAGTATAATGGAGGACAGTCGTGTTAAAGTTCATGATTTTAACTATCATACTTATCCATATACTGTGGAGTACGAGGTGGAACAGAAATATTATTCAACATTTTTTATTCCGGCCTGGTTTCCTCAAACTGCACCGGGAGTGGCTGTTCAGCAAAGTTCTTATGAGTTCCTGGCGCCAGCGGATTACAAACTTCAGTATAAAGCCTTTAATTATAATGGCAAGCCCCAGGTTTCAAATAAAGGTAAACTCACTTCCATGCTATGGGAAGCCAAGGATCTGCCCGTTGTAAAATTGCAGTATGCTTCTCCCAACTGGAGGGAGCTCACCACCTCTGTAAGTTTTTCACCTTCCGAATACCAGATGGAAGGTTATAAAGGAAAAGGAACAAGCTGGGTGGATTATGGAAAATTCCAGATAGCCTTGCATGAAGGAAGAGATAAGCTTCCTGAAAATATTGTTGAAAAGGTACAGGCGCTTACTTCCGGCTTAACCACCGATAAGGAAAAGATCAAGGCCATATATGAATTCATGCAGCAGAATACCAGGTATATAAGTGTGCAGCTTGGCATTGGCGGATGGCAGCCTTTCGAAGCTACTTATGTTGCAGCAAAAGGATATGGCGACTGTAAAGCACTTTCCAATTATATGTACAGCCTTCTAAAAGCTGTGAATATCAGGTCGCATTATGCTTTGATTCGTGCCGGTCAAAGCGGGAACGACAGGTTTATGATGGAAGATTTTCCTTCAAACCAGTTTAACCACATGGTGCTATGTGTTCCCCTGGCAAAAGATACCATGTGGCTGGAATGTACCAGCCAGACCGATCCGGCAGGTTATATGGGAGCATTTACGGGCAATAGAAAAGCCCTGATAATAACTGAGGAGGGAGGGAAGCTTGTTTCAACCCCACGGTATGGGTTAAACGAAAATCTCCAGCTAAGAAAATTAAATGCAAAATTGAACGAAGAGGGTTCATTGCAAATGAATGTGCTTACCACCTATAAAGGAATTCAGCAAGACCAGGTAGCGCAGCTGGTGAATAATTATGGAAAAGAAAAGATCCAGAAATATCTGCAGGAACGATTCAGTCTTGCAACGTACGAGATCAATTCATTTAACTATAAGCTCGAAAAATCGGCCCTTCCCGAGGTAACAGAAACTCTTGCTATTTCCGTTCCTTCTTATGCCAATGTAAGTGGTAAAAGATTATTTATTGTTCCGAATATACTCAATCGCGGAGGTATGCGCCTTGATGTGGATACAGCCCGCAAAGTTGATTTTGTTTTTAATGATGAATACAGGGATGAGGACCGTGTTGAAATAGAAATCCCGGAAGGATATACTATCGAATCTCAATCTGAACCGGTAAATCTTAAAACAAAATACGGCAGCTATACGGCCTCCAGTAAAGTTGAAGGTAATAAGATCATTTACACCAGGATAGTTGAAAAGTATTCCGGGCGCTTCCCTGCAAAAGAAGGCGCCGACATCGCAGCGTTTTACGAGGAAATGTTTAAGTCCGACAGGTCAAGACTTGTTTTTGTGAAATCAACGGAATAATAGAACGCGGATGAACTGATTAGGCAGATTTGAGCAGTTTTATCGTCAATCAATTTAATCCTTTGATTGCCGACCTCTTAAAGAACCTTGGTTAAAAGAATTTTATAAGTCATCATTTGCTTAATCAGTTCATCGGCGTTCTATATTTAATTGCAACCGGAACCAGGTTTTATCTGTTCCTCCACAGCTTCTCGGATCTTTTCAAAGGTTTCCATCTTTTGTTCCGATTGTATTTCTTTGGTCATAACAATCATAACATAGCTACGGCACCAGTCAACCACAGGCCATACACCATACATGCCCGGCGAGCTGATTACCGAAGCTTCTTCGCCTTTTCCATCAACAGCCCAGCTTCCCATGGTATATGCAAAGTTTTTGGCAGCCTTGGGAGCATATTTAATATCATCCATCATGGCATGGATCTTTCGCATTTCTTTTACCGAAGTTTCGGAAAGAATTTGTTTGCCTTCGAGGTTGCCGTTATTCAACAGCATTTGTAAGAAACGGATCATGTCACTTGCATTGGAACGTGCCCCGGTTGCCGGGTTCAAACCCGATCCATCCATTGTACTGAAAGATGTTTTGGTCATCTTCATCGGGTTGAACAATCGCTGCTTGATCACCTGGTCGAACCTGCGTTTAGTAACCACTTCAATAATTCTTCCTGCTATGGTCATGCCTGCACTTGAGTACCTGAACTCCGTTCCGGGGTTGGTTTGAATTTCTTTTTTAGCATAAGAAGCCGCTTCTGTTTCAAGGCTTTCAAATTTTCCTTCCATTAATTTTTCACCTGCCCTTATACCGGTAAAATGTGTGAGACAATGCCTGATGGTTATATAATTTTTGCCATACGTACTGAAAATGGGAAGATAATCGGCTACCTTATCATCAAGCGAAAGTTTGCCTTCATCTACCAAAACCATAATCATGGCAGCCGTAAGCCACTGGCTGGCCAGGGCAAGCGGGGCATCATTTTTAATTCCCATCTCACCCATTTCTTTTTTAAACAGGATGGTGTCTTTCCAAACGAGTGCAACAACATCATTACCCAACGTTTTTTGCTGGCCTGAAAGCAAGGTATTGAGTTCCGGAAAATCTTCAACCCCATGTTCTCTTTTATTTTTTTTCGACCCCTGGGCATCTGCAGTCTGCATAAATAGCATGAAAACCATAAGCAGACTGAATCTTAGGCAGTTATTGGTTAAATTGTATGACATAATTTCTTTTAATCCGGGTTGGTTTATTGTTTGCAAACATAGCATCCGGATAGATCAGCAATATAAAACGAAAAACTTCTAAAGAAATTAAAATAATCATATGAACCTTTCAAATTTTACCATAAAAGCTGCCGAGATCATTCAGCAATCGCAGCAACTGGCTTTCAATCATGGAAACGCCAATATTGAAACCGATCACATGCTAAAGGCCTTGCTCGATCAACAGGATTCACCGGTGGAATTCCTTTTAAAGAAGAACGCCGTTAATATAGCACAACTCGAGTCGAAGCTTGACCAGCAATTGGAAAAACTTCCCAAAGTAAGTGGCGAACCGGCACAAAGTATTTCACGCGATGCCAACAATGTGATCCTGCGTGCAGGTGCTGCTCTTAAATCATTTAAAGATGAATTTATTACACCCGAACATTTACTTCTTGCAATCGTGCAGGGAAATGATAATACGGCAAAGCTTTTAAAAGATTTTGGATTAACTGAAAAGGGCCTGGTAGCTGCCATTAATGACCTGCGAAAAGGAAGTACAGTTACTTCCCAAACCCAGGAAACACAATTCAATGCTTTAAATAAATACGCCAAGAACCTGAATGAAATGGCCAGGCAGGGCAAACTCGATCCTGTAATTGGTCGTGATGAAGAAATACGCAGAACCTTACATATTCTTACACGAAGAAGTAAGAACAATCCCATTTTAGTTGGTGAACCGGGTGTTGGTAAAACAGCTATTGCTGAAGGTCTTGCCATGCGCATTGTAAATGGTGATGTACCCGAAAATCTTAAATCAAAAATTATTTATGCATTGGATATGGGCCAGCTTATTGCTGGTGCAAAATATAAAGGCGAGTTTGAAGAAAGACTGAAAGGTGTTGTGAAAGAAGTATCGGGCAGCGATGGTGAGATCATTTTATTCATAGATGAAATTCATACTCTTGTTGGTGCCGGTGGTGGTGAAGGTGCCATGGATGCAGCCAACATATTAAAGCCCGCGCTTGCAAGAGGTGAACTGAGAGCCGTAGGCGCCACTACATTAAATGAATACCAGAAATTCTTTGAAAAAGATAAGGCGCTGGAACGTCGCTTTCAGAAAGTGTTGATTGATGAACCAGGTATTGAAGATGCCATTTCCATCTTGCGTGGGTTGAAGGACAGGTATGAAACCCATCACCATGTAAGAATAAAAGATGAAGCAATTATTGCAGCAGTTGAACTTTCGGTTCGCTATGTAACCGATCGCTTTCTGCCCGACAAAGCTATTGACCTGATAGATGAAAGTGCAGCCAAGCTAAGGCTGGAAATGAACAGTATGCCCGAAGAACTGGATAAACTGGAAAGGCAGATCAGGCAACTTGAAATTGAAAGAGAAGCCATCAAACGTGAGAATGATGATTATAAATTAAAGGACCTCAATACCAATCTTGCCAACCTTGCTGTGGAAAGAGATACATTAAAAGCCAAATGGCAGGAAGAAAAAGAGCTGGTGGAAAAGATACAGACCTCCAAAGCCGATATTGAAGCACTGAAGCAGGAAGCAGAGCAGGCCGAAAGAGAAGGCGATTATGGCAAGGTGGCTGAGATAAGATATGGTAAGATCAAAGAACGCGAAGAAGGTATCAATAAATTGCAGGCACAGCTCAACGAACTTAGTGTAAACAGTCGCAGGTTGATGAAGGAAGAAGTTGATGCTGAAGATATTGCTGAAAGTGTTGCAAAAGCTACGGGCATTCCCGTTAGTAAAATGCTACAAAGTGAAAGAGAAAAATTGCTGAACCTGGAAGATGAATTACACAGGCGCGTTATCGGCCAGGAAGAAGCCATTACCGCTGTTGCCGATGCCGTAAGAAGAAGCAGGGCCGGATTGCAGGATCCGCGTAAACCCATTGGATCTTTTATCTTTTTGGGTACCACCGGTGTAGGTAAAACCGAACTGGCAAAGGCACTTGCAGGTTATTTATTTGATGATGAACACATGCTTACCAGGATCGATATGAGTGAATACCAGGAAAAGCATTCTGTTTCGAGGCTTGTAGGTGCTCCTCCGGGATATGTAGGATACGACGAAGGCGGACAACTTACAGAAGCTGTGCGCAGAAAACCCTACCAGGTAGTTCTGCTCGATGAAATTGAAAAAGCACATCCCGATGTATGGAACATTTTATTGCAGGTGCTCGACGATGGCCGACTTACAGATAATAAAGGGAGGGTGGTGAATTTTAAAAATACCATCATCATTATGACTTCCAATATGGGTAGTGATATTATCCAGGATAATTTTGCAAGTGTAAATGAATCCAATCTTTCAGAATTGGTGGATAAAACAAAGGCGGAAGTGATGGTGAGGTTAAGAGAAACCATCAGGCCTGAATTTTTGAACAGGATAGACGAGATCATTTTGTTTCAGCCATTGATGAAAAAAGAGATCCGTGGAATCATCAGGATTCAGTTGGAAGATCTAAGAAAACTGGTGGCGCAAAGCGGAATTCACCTGGAGTTTTCCGATTATCTTCTTGACTATCTTGCCGAAAATGGTTTCGATCCCCAATTTGGCGCACGGCCATTGAAGCGACTGATTCAAAAGCAGCTTGTAAATACATTAAGTAAAAAGATCCTTGCAGGCGAAGTAGATAAAAATGAACCTGTATTGATAGATGTTTTTGATAACATGGTGGTATTCCGGAACACAGTTTCATCTACCAACAATGAAAAGGAGTTGCATCACACTCAATAATACAGAACCCCGTTTTAATAACGGGGTTTTTTCATCCAGTCAATATCCAGAAAACCTTTTTCTTCTATATCGTGTGAAGTAATCAACAATTCTTTATTCATTAATGATAAGGGATGAAGGTTAATAGGAATAAGGGTTTACTTTTAAATTCCCTATAAACAGGCATTGCGTTTTTTAAAACTGCAGCGAATCATTCAATTTCATTGATGTTCAGAAATGTTTCTCCGCCTATTAAGATAGCGGTACTTTACCTGGGTATTAGTGTTGCTTGGATTCTGGGTAGTGACAAGGTTGCGGAATGGATTGCCGGTTCAAGCCAGGAAGTGTTGAAGACTGTTCAAAGTATTAAGGCCATTTTCTTTATTTCTGTTACCAGCCTTTTTCTTTTCTGGATCACTAACAGGTATTATAAAACTATTCTTTCGTCTTACAACCGAAGCAATGAATTATTGAACCGTTACCTTGCTCTTGGAGAAGCATCGCGCGAAGGCATCATAGATCATGATCTTGTAAACGATAAAGCTTTTATTAACGAGCAGATGCAGTTGTACATGCAGGCCGAATCAAAAAGCGTGGAGCATTTCAACCTAAAGTTCCGGCAGCGCATTCACCCCGACGATAAGCAATACATTATTAAACATTTCAAAGAATCAATTGATAAAGGAGCATCTGCCTGGCAGGGCGATTTCCGCTATTTTCTCATGGATGGAAAATTTCATGATGTAACGCAGAGGGGCAGCATTTTAAGAAATGATGAAGGCAGACCTGTGCGCTTTATTTCTGTTTTACAGGATGTTACAGAGTTGCGTAATATGCGCACCGCATTTTACGAACAACAGATAAGGCATAAACAATTGCTGGGTCAATCCATTATTAAAGCACAGGAAAACGAAAGAAACCGTTGGGCAGAAGAACTTCATGATAATATTGGCCAGCTGCTTACTGTTGTAAAATTATACCTTGATCAACTTAGTACAACCTCCGATCCTTCCAACAAATTACTTGAAAAGGCAAGGGAAATGACAAAAAGAGCGCTTGATGATATCCGTCACTTGTCGGCATCTATCAAGCCTCCGGAATTTACCATCAGTACCCTGGAACAATCTATTAAATCACTGGTAGAAAGTTTAAGTGGTATAAGGTCGTTCGAATGGAGGCTCGACCTGGAAAAATTTAATGAAAACCAGTTAACAGATGAGCAGAAATTAATGGTGTACAGAGTTGTACAGGAACAGCTGAATAATATTATCAAATATGCAGAAGCTTCATTTATTGGTGTTAGAATCGGAATAAATGCAATGCAGGTTGAAATTGAAATACAGGATAATGGACGTGGGTTCGATCCTGCATCGGTAAAAAAAGGAATTGGATTAAGAAATATAAGGAGCAGGCTCCAGGTTTACTCCGGGCAGTTGCAAATAGATTCCAGTCCCGGGAAAGGATGTACTATTTACGCGGAATTTAGTCTTCATGGAATTTCGGAGGAGCTAAGCAGGGCCGAACTGGCATAGTTTTTTAAAGATTTGGGTAAAATATTTATTATGCCCAAATGGCTTAGAGCAATTATAGCAGGTTATGGTGCCAGCAAACTTGGTGGCGGATGTCTTGGAACTATTATTGTTTTTGTGATCATATACTGGCTGCTGGGTGGCTGCTAATAGATGGTCACAGGAATAAGGTGTAAGGATTTATTCGGAAAGGAATGGTAGTCTCTTTCCCCATTTTATTTTGAACTTCCAGGCTTAGGTGGTCTGTTTGTATGGTTTCCAGCCATATTTTTCCGGCCTTACGGAAAACCTGTATGGGCAATCCGGCTTTTTGAAATTTCTGTTCCAGGTGCGCTACTGTGTCGGAAGGCTGAAACTCAAGTACCTGGTCTTTAAAGGAAGGATTTATTTCAGAAAGAATTGTTTCGGAATGGTAAAGTTCTGAAAATGAGGAACCTTTACCGGGTTTATGGGCTGAGGTAAAGAATTCGATTTTTAAAAATGGGAATTCTTTTGAAAATTCTTCCCTGACTTCTCTTAATGAAGAGATCCTGGTAAGGTTAAGTTTCATAAACAATGTTTTAGAAAATGAAATTAATAACCACCCAGGATCAATATTATGACCTTTAGCCTTTTGCTATATGATAGTTCTCAGAAAGCGCAACAGGTTTTTTATAAAAAAGTTTTGCCGACAATAAATATGAAAATGGAGCGGCCATAAAAAATATGATCAGTTGCAACAGTGGCGCTGGTTTGGCAAGTCGAAAGCTGCTCCAGTACCTTAGTAATATTCCTGATGCTTTTAACAAACCAGGCTTGCCATTCTTTGATCCATCACCCAGGGCCATCATTTTTTCCAGGTAATGTTCTGTGTCCATAGCAGGAAAAACTTTCCAGTTAACCAGGGTTTCATTGTCTGATGCATTCCACATGGCATGCTTCATATTTCGCGAAATCTCTACGGTCTCACCTTCAAAAACGGTAAAATCATAATCGTTGAGCCGGATCTTTAATTCTCCCTTTATAACATGAAATACTTCTTTCTGAAAAGGATGGTAATGAACAGGTGGTCTTAAAGAGCCTGGTTTATAACTCGACAGCATTTCAAGCATTTTACCCTCCGTGTCGGCGGCAGTTTTTAAAAACTCGATGCTTTGTCCGGTATGCCGGTTAACCACTACCTGTCCTTTCTTTGCCATAAAAAATTTTGATTCAAATTATAGATTACTGCTGTGCAGGATATTTCAGCATGAATGAATTGTAGTTTTATTTTAATGGACTGTAAATTGCCGGGTGCAAAAAATCAAACCCCAGTTTCACCTTCATTACTCACCATCAGCCTGCAGGCAGGTTCACCATTGGCATCATCTTGGCACGAACAATATAAAAACTATGAACAAACAACCTAATGCAGGCAGGAATGAAAATACCGACAGGATTGATAAAAATTTGTCCGGGGAAAATACTAATGAAAAACAGGTTTCAAATAACAATTCAGTTAATAGCGAACCCCCTTCAGCTGAACGGGAACCAAAAACAACGGTAATGCCCATGCATGAGGAAGATACGTTAGGTAACCCCTGAAATCGACTATAAATATGGTAATCCTTACGCGGTAGTATTACTATTGTTTTGCTCTGTTCAATCCACGAACTTTATAATAATTTCCTAATAGGCAAATATTACGTTTTGTAATTTACCCCTGTTTCCACAGGGGTTTTTTAATTATGAATTTTCTTTCATAAATCAGCTTCTTCACATTCTGGTTAACTGGTTTGCTCAACTAACAGAAATGGTTGTTATGCTTCAGGCCCTGCCATTGGCATTAGGGGAAGAAATCTTTTACACCCCGGGGCACCTACGGCAGCAGGAAAATGCAAAGCATGTATTAAGAAATGCCACATTCTAAAGATCATGTAATTAAAAAAAGAGGCAGTTTCCTGCCCCTTGTTTTGCAGATAAAAATACGTAGGTATTTATAACTGCCGAATGTGTCCATTCACTATTAAAGTCTGAAACACATATTATATCATGCAATGTCTGTGCCACTGTTATTCTCGTTTGATGCAACATAATTTTCTGGCATAATCTTTTTCGCTTTTTAATTATGAAGCAGGAAGAAAAAAATTTGCCGCAAACTTCAGGGCAGGATGCCGAAAAAACGCCCGGGAAACCTGTCCAAGCCGGACAGCAACAGGAAGCCACCCGAATTTCTTACGAAAACGAAATGGACAGGTTTGAAGGAAATATGGATAACGGGGAACTGGGAGGAAATTTGAATTCTATCAATCAAAATAAAGATCATGAACAAAGAAAATGAAAAGCATGAAAGATTTGTGGAGCAGGATGCGCCTCGCAAAAATACCGACCGCGCTTTTGTAAAAGTTGGAAAGGATGGCGCGCCTGATTTTCCGGGAAAGGATAAGAAAGAGAATAGGAATGAGGAAGGAAGCAGAAGGGACTGGAAGGAGGATGATCATAAAGCATAAACTTTAAATTGATGACCATGAACAAAAATAGAAAGCAACATCAAAAATTGCCGGGTGAAACTTATCAGGAGGAAAAGCAAAACGAGGGAAGTGCTTTTATGGATTCTGATAAGGAAAGTGCGGAAAGAGATGCCGCCAAAATAGATAAGGCAATATCCGGTGGGTCGCAAAAAATAGATACCGTGCATCCCGATGATCTGCAGCCTGACAGGAACGATGAGATCATGGAACAGGAGAGACGAAATGATTAAGGAAGGAATTGAATTACCTCTCTCAACAAAGAATCTATTACTGCCCGGTTTTCACTATAAGTTTTTCCCTGATAACTTCTTCAAGAATGTTTTTAGGAAGTGCACCTTTTTGCATCATGGGAGCTCCTTCTGTTGGAATGAATAATAAAGTAGGTATGCTTTGAATTCCAAACAGGGAAGAGAGTTCAGTTTCTGTTTCCGTATCAATTTTATATATCAATAGCTGACCCTCATATTCATCGGCTAATTCTTCCAGTACAGGTGCAATAGCCTTGCATGGGCCACACCAGTCGGCATAAAAATCTATAATAGCAGGAAGCCTGCCTGCATATTTCCATTCTTTTTCGGTTTCAAAATCAAAGATTTCGGTTTTGAACTCCTGATAATTTAAATTTTTTGTTCCCATATGTATTGTATACCAAAGGCAGTGCCATTAATCTATATTTCTTTTATATTGAATTTCACTGAGTTTTGAATAGAACGGGGAGTATTGAAAGTTGATTTCCCATAATCTTTCTACAATCTTAGGGGAAATTTACTAATGAAAATCGGGTTATTTAACCCTTGACACAGAAATATGGCAGAACTATTTTGCAGTACTAACCTGAACCAATAAATGAAAAGCCATGCCAAGACAAAATTTTTTATCCCGCGAATCATTTGTAACGGCAAGTGAAACAAAGACCAGGAATTGCATCCTGTCACTTCCATTTCACCTGGATCATATAGAGTTATTTGCAGAAAATAAGATGATTGACTCTGTAAGGTTTTTATATCTGAGCCCGGGAAAGAAAAATTCTTATTATATAGACGTATCGGTATGGCCCTTGAACGAGGACTTTACTAGAGTAAGCCTGCATGCGGTACATATTAACGGGCAGGCTTTTTATGAAGATGCAGAAATGGCAATTGCACTTCACGATTTCGAATCAGCTATTCATGCAAGTATCAATGGCGAACTGGCAGAATATAAAATATCCGGCTTATCTGTAAAGAAAGAAAAGAAATCCATCTTTCAACATAATATCTTCCGCTTCTTTTTTCCTGCAATGCAGGTAGTGAAGGGGGAATAGTGGTGGTGAATAGTGAAATGGTGAGTAGTGAGCCTGCCTGCCGACAGGCAGGTAGTGAGTTGTGAAGAGTCAATAGAATCAATTAATGTAGTTTAATTTTTTCACCATTCACCATTCACCATTCACCCCTCACTGCTGCACTGTAATATTCTTGGTTAATAGGTTGGCAACAATATTTATATCAGTATCCCGGTTAATTATGTCTTCAATTTTGCAATCGCCAACTACAGCTCGTGTGGATGAGCCGGGCTCCATAACAAGCATGAGATCTATTCCCTGGTCCTGCATAAGATGTTTGCAAATATCATTATCGTTAAAACCTTTCATATCTGGGTTTACCATAATTACAGCAGGATGAAGGCGGATGCCTGTGGGCACGAGTTCAGCCGCATCATTGATGGCATCAACATCAAAACCTTTTTCTTCCAGCAAACGCTGCAGGTTTTCAACATAAGCTTTGTCATTATGACAAATAAGTACGGTTTGCATATTCTTGTTCATAACTTCTAAATTTGGTTTGCAATGGATGGTCAGCATTATTGGTGCAAATCTGTTGCCTAATCTTTATTACAACATTTATATAATGATCAGGTTTACCGCGAGCATTAAAAAATTCAGCAAGAATGCTGAAAAATCGGGGTGGAGTTATATTGAAATTCCAGCAGAAACCGCCTCGGGCCTTCATCACGTAAACAAAACAAGTTTCAGGGTAATTGCCATTTTAGATAAGAATCGATTTGATGGAGTTGCACTGGTGCCTGCTGGTAATGGTGATTATATTTTGCCTGTTAATGCAACTATGCGCAAAGCCTTACGCAAAAAGCAGGGCGATACCGTTGATGTGGTACTTGAAAAAGATAATGCCGAACCTGCATTGCCGGCAGAGCTGATGGAATGCCTGGAAGAAGAGGAGCAGGCATTTGAATATTATAAAGCGCTAAAAAAAGCGGAAAGGAACTATTTTATTAAATGGATACTTTCAGCCAGGACAGATGAAACCAGGGCTAAGCGAATGGCCTTGTCAATACATGCTTTCCTGCATCGTACCGATTTTGGTACCATGATCAGGAATAATAAAAAGGACAGGATCTCCGGTTAGCCGGCACTTTATATTCATCTCCTTAGTTTTCGCTTTCATTTCCCGCAAGCCTGTCAGCATCGGTTTCATTTACATCATCTCTTGAAACCGAAATCGTATCGTCTTTGCGCGGATCTATGGAAGCATCGTGAGCCTTTTCTTCAGGAGTTTGTAATGTACTGTCAGGAGTAAGATAAATTTTGGTCTCGTTTTCTTCTTTCCTGTTGTATTTTTCTTCTTTCATAATATATTTTTTATCCGGCTTCTCCGTCGGTGATCTCGGAGCCTACCTGATTTTGATGATCTTTGCCCTTTGTGGTTTCTGTTACTTCCTTAATATTTTCATTAGCTCGAGGATTTGGGTTTACAGCCACCTCAAAATCTTCCTGCTTTTCTTTTCCTGTTGTTGCTTTGCTGTTGTTTTCCTTATCCATAAAAATATTTAATAAAGCCGGTGTAAATTTTATGCCATGATGGATATTTGCAAGGGTAATGAAGGCAGTTCAAATATTAATTAAAGGAAAGGTCCAGGGCGTATTTTTCAGGGCTACTGCTTTGGAAATAGCCAAAAAGCTTGGTGTTTCAGGCTGGATAAAAAATACCGCTCAGGGTCATGTAGAAGCCTATGCAGCGGGTGAAGAAGAAGCGCTCGAAATGTTCCTTGAATGGTGCAGGCAGGGACCTCCCGATGCATGGGTTTCAGATATAAGTATCCAGCCATCGAAATACGAACACCAGGATGGATTCCGCATTACCAGGTAAATATTGTTGAGTTTATGGCCTTATTTCCCCTCAATTTCTCAAACTGGTCCTTTTTATACAAAAAATTACCCATTCAAGGGGTTGCCTGCCTTTAATCCCTTTAGGCACTATTTTGTTGAGTTAGTATATAAATTCTTAACCAACTAAAAAATAGTGTGTTATGGAAGAAAGAGGTCAACAAGAATTCCAGGGTAATCACAGGGAACCCGGATCAGTAAGTAACAACCAGCCTTCCCAGGACAGGAATGAGGGTCAACCACAGAAAAGGACATCCAACAGAGGCTTTGCCGCTATGGATCCTGAAAAGCAAAGGCAAATTGCCAGCGAGGGCGGACGTGCTGCACACCGGCAGGGAGTAGCCCACGAATGGAGCAGTGAAGAAGCCAGGGCTG
This sequence comes from Bacteroidota bacterium, assembly GCA_023429985.1. Taxonomy (GTDB): domain Bacteria; phylum Bacteroidota; class Bacteroidia; order Chitinophagales; family Chitinophagaceae; genus Flavisolibacter. The sequence continues at coordinate 15,874 of JAEZCV010000099.1, forward strand.
CAGGCCGTAAAGGTGGCCAGATCGTTAGTCGTAACCGTGAACACATGAGCGAGATTGGTCGTCGTGGTGGACAGAGTTCCGGCAATCGTCGCAGTCAGAAAAACAACAACAACGGCAGCGAATCAAATTCCTGATAATGTCGGTGAAGATAAAAGCACAGGTTTTTGCCCGTGCTTTTATCTGTTTCATTAAATACCCTCTCCCGGTTCATCCAATGTTGCATCTGCTCGTTGGTCGGGCATGTCTTCGTTAAAACCATCCTTCGCTGTTTCTGTAAGCCTGTTATTTGATTCATCAGTTTTACTGGTACTGATGGTACTGGCGCCCGGTTGCTGACCCGCATGATCGCGCAGTTCGGGATCGTTGTTCTTTCCTGCTGATGCAGGCCTGTTGCGGTTGATGTCTTCGTTTTTCATATAAACTTTTAAGTAAGAATGTAAATCCTATGCCATTGCAAAAACTATTTCTGCAATAAATATGTTATTAACTTTTTTGTATTTATTTTCATCGCCAATACCGGGTTTTAAATGAATAACTTCGGTGCATTAATATGAAAAACTATTTCCTCTTTGTTTGCTTAACAGCAATCGTCTCCTGCAAAAATGCTAGTACCGACAAGACCCTGATTGAAAACACAGATTCTGTTGTAACCCCGCAGCCTGTTGTAAGAGACGAAGGGCCTAAACTGGATACCGCACTTTACAGAAAATTGCAGAACAACCTGGCCAACGGCGATACCACGGGTAAGTGGCCGGTTATGGAACCTTATCCTGTTCCCGGTGCTGTTCTCCCTTTTAAACGCGTAATTGCCTACTATGGTAACCTGTATTCCAACCGTATGGGCGCTTTGGGAAAATGGCCCAAACAGGAAATGTTCAAACGCCTGCTGGATGAAACAAAAAAATGGTCGGAAGCCGACAGTACTATTCCTGCTATTCCTGCTCTTCACTATATCTGTGTAACGGCGCAGGCAGCTCCCGGTAAAGATGGGAAGTACAGGTTAAGAATGCCGCATTCACAAATAGACACTATTCTTAACTGGGCAAAAGAAATTGATGCAATCGTGTTTCTGGATGTTCAGGTAGGACTGAGCGATTTGGAAACAGAAATTCCATTGCTTGAAAAATATCTTTCCATGCCTAATGTTCATTTAGGAATTGATCCGGAATTTGCCATGAAAGCAAAAGGAAATAAAAAGCCGGGAAGTGTAATTGGTTCAGTGGATGCTGCCGATGTGAATTTTGTTACAAATTACCTGGCTGGATTGGTGAAAAAGAATAACCTGCCTGCTAAAATGTTTATGATTCACAGGTTTACCCAGGGAATGGTTACCAATTACCAGAAAATTAAACTGCACCCCGAAATTCAAATCATTATGGATATGGATGGCTGGGGAAATACAGCAAAAAAGAAAAGCACTTATTATAGTTGGATACATCCGCAGCCCGTTCAGTTCACAGGTTTTAAATTGTTTTATGTGAACGATACGGAATATTCAAACCAGGAGGAGTTAATGACGAGGGAAGAAATTCTTAACTTAAGACCGAAACCCATCTACATACAATATCAATAATTGAAAGATCCTTCGGGATCTTTTTAATTTCCCTTCATGCGCAGATAGATCACGAAATAACTAATAATAACTATCAGGAGTATGGCAATGATGGTAATAAGGATCCAGGGTTCAATATGAAGTATTTTTTTCTTTTTCTTTTTCCTGGCCGCTGTCTTTTTTTTCAGGTCGTAATTTAGCTGGTCAACCAGCAATTGAATTTTTTGTTTGTCAGATATGGCCGACAATCCTTCCATGGCATCGGCTTCAAAATCATCAATTAACATTTGCTTTTCTACTTCATGCTGTTGTTCGGCAGAAAGCTTACCCTGTAGGTATAATAGCAGCGTTTCCTGGTCAATACCGGGATTGAGATGGGATAATATGTCTTTGAGGTTACCGCTCATTTTGCTGTTCTCTGTTTAGTTTCAGCTTTTTTTCTATCAGTATCTTCAGGTTACGTTTTCCATTTTGAATATAACTTTTTACCTGCAGCATTGAATAACCTGTGATATCTGATATTTGCTGGTAACTTTTCTTTTCAAGATAAAACAAAGTTATACATTGCTTTTGCTCTGGGTTTAATTCATCCAGTGCAGATTCCATTACATTCAGGGTCAGTTCTTTTTCTTCAATTTCATTTTTGGGTACTTCTTCCGCAATTATGGTTACCGATTCATCCAGTTCTTTGGCCCTTTTATTATTGCGGTTGCGTATCCGCATAAGGCAGTGGTTCTTTGCAATGATATAGATCCATGATTTAAAATATTCAACTTTGTATTTACCGGCTTCGGTAAGCACCTTTAAAAAAACCTGTTGAACGCAATCCCTGGCCTCATTCTCATCCTTCAGATACTTCATGCAAACCCCAAATAACAGCATGGTATAACGTTCCAGCAAAATCCCAAGCCATTCCTGGTTATTATCGGAATAATACATTTCCAGGAGGTCATTATCGCTGATATGGTTATACTGCGTGTTCAAAGGTTTGACATTGAGAGCTAAACCCTGCAAATTTGCATAATCATATCTGTAATTCTTAATTATTTATGGAAGTCCTAATATGTAATGTGGCAGCAGCACCGGTAAGGGCAGAACCTGCTCACCGGTCGGAAATGACCAATCAGCTTTTATTTGGCGAAGCAGTGGAAGTAAAGGAAAGAAGAGATGAGTGGTTGTTCGTGCGATCGTTCTACGATAATTACGAAGGATGGATAACAGAACATCTGCTGGAAAACTTCAGAGGGAGCTGGAAAGGCGATGCTATAGCTGCTGAAGTATTGAACCCGCTTTTCATCAACAATAAAAAAGTCAATATTCCCATGGGCTCTTTTTTGCCGGGGTATAATGATGCAACCAAAAAACTCTGGAATGAAAACCTCAGGTATGACGGAAAATTAAATAATGAAAATTCATTACACAGAATTGAGCATCTTGAAACAATAGCAAATGAATTTTTGCATGCCCCCTATTTATGGGGAGGGAAAACCTGTATGGGCATTGATTGCTCCGGCTTTGCACAAACCTGCTTTAAAATGATTGAAATCAAACTTCCAAGAGATGCATGGCAACAGGAAATGGAAGGAGAGGAAGTTCGTTATTCAGATGTAAAAAAAGGCGACCTGGCATTTTTTCACAATGAAAAAGCCAGGGTCACGCACGTAGGTTTAATGCTCGATGGGAATAAGATTATTCATGCATCGGGAAAAGTAAGGATTGATGTTGTTGATGAGGAAGGCATTATTCATTCGGAAAATGGAAAGAGAACGCACCAGCTGAAATCTTTTAAAAGATATTTTTAATAAATCGAATTACGGCCGCTTCCCAGCCGATCATTTTGAAAGCCATATAAAAAAGGAGAATGGCAAAAATTCTTTTCAATAATTCTTTATCCAGTTTAACGGCAATGGAACTTCCAAAATATCCTCCCAGTACAAACCCAATGGCTAAAAGTCCTACGATCCGGAAGTCAATTGGTTCTCCATTTTTTTTGAGGTCGGTATAGTATTTAAGAAAACCCAGTAGCACCACCGGAAAACTAAGCACGCCAAGAGAGGTGCCCTGTGCCTGGTGCTGGTTATAACTTAAAAAATAAACCAGTGCAGGAACAAGTATAATGCCTCCGCCTATTCCAACCAGTCCGCTTAATATTCCCGCCGATAAACCAATAATAATAATGGTTAGTACAATTTCAACAGTCATGGGTTTTTTATTTAGCTGCATCATGAAAATTTTTGCCTGTACAGTTCAATGGCTTCTTCAATAATTTTATATGCGATCTCTTTGTTCTGAAACTCTTCTATCTGCACCTGTTTGTTTTCAAGCACTTTGTATTGTTCGAAATAGTTTCTTAATTCATTAATAAAATGCTGGGGCATTTCTTCAATGGTGGAAATATGATTCACGGAAGGATCTTTCGATGCTACTGCAATGATCTTGTCATCTTTTTCTCCGCTGTCAATCATTTGCATGTTTCCTATCACGGTGGCTTCTACCAGGCATAGTGCCTGAATGGATTGGGAACATAAAACCAGTATATCCAGCGGGTCGTTATCTTCTCCAAGTGTTTGGGGTATAAAACCATAGTTCACAGGGTAATGAAAAGAAGAGTAGATCACACGGTCGAGTTTTAATAGCCCGGTGGTTTTATCTATTTCATATTTGGTACGCGAGCCCTGGGGAATTTCTATAAGAGCATTAACTGTTGAAGGCGCGTTTTTTCCATATTCCGCTCCATGCCATGGATGAAGCACATTGATTGTTTTTTGCATCAGGAGGTTATTTTAAATCCAACTAAAGTGAAAAGTAATCCAATTACTATACTAGCTGCGGTATAAATGAAAAAACTGAACCAGCGCTGGTCCATAAGCATTTGCAAACCTTCGGCCGAGAAAGAAGAAAAGGTTGTGAAGCCGCCACAAAATCCGGTGAGCAGGATCAGTTGTTTTTGTGCTTCAAGATTTTTGGAGAAATAGCCCCATAGCAAACCAAATAAAAGGCAACCCGTGATATTTACAGCCAGCGTGCCCAAAGGAAATCCTCCATTCAGGTTTTTCTGTACGAGGTAGCGAAGCACAGTTCCGCTTCCACCTGCCAGTGCGAGCAGGAAGATATTACTCCACATTTTCTCCGGCATTTGAGGCGAGAAGGGAATATTTCAGGTCTATCAGCCATTTGCCATTGGTTCGAACTACTTTTAATGAATCTCTTACGTTTTTATAAGTGTTGGAATAATTAATAATTGAAATACTGTCAGACACCTCTCTTGTATTGTAAAATCGAATGGTTGATTCGCGGTAACTTCTTTTTTCTTCCTTTGGTTGCATATGGTACATATCAACTGTTCGCTCCAGCAGCTGGAGATTGATGGAATCCTGCAGCATAAATTTTCTTGCATCATCCCATCTTCCATCAAGTGCCGATCGAATAAAATTGCGGGCCGCATCGGCATCGTTTTCCGAAATTAATTCCGAATTCTCGTCGTTGCTGTTGCATGAAAAAAACAGGAGCGCTATAAAAAGGAATAAGCTTGACTTCATTCCGCAAAGATATGGTAAGGAGCAAGCTTGTTAAGATGCAATTTCGGGGCAAAAAAAAGTGCCTCATGGCACTTTATATAATCGGGGTTAGTCATTGCGATCGTAATACCGCCTCTCCTTTCTTTCTTTTTTCTCCACTTCTTCCAGTTCCTGTTCCCGCTGGTATTCTTTATCGTAAGCTTTCAAAATTGCTTTCACCAGTTTATGGCGAACAACATCTTCCTCATCAAGTTCAATATATCCAATGCCATCAACATTTTTCAGAATTCGGCTTGCTTTTGCCAAACCGCTTTTCTGGTTTTTAGGGAGATCAACCTGCGTAAGGTCACCGGTAATAATGGCTTTTGCGTTACCACCAATGCGCGTAAGAAACATCTTGATCTGGAGGTCAGTGGCATTCTGCGCTTCATCCAGAATAATAAAACAGTTATCCAGTGTACGGCCCCTCATATAAGCAAGCGGTGCTATCTCAATGGTGCGCGTACTCATATAATAACCCAGTTTATCGGCGGGTATCATATCATCCAGCGCATCGTATAGAGGCCTGAGGTAAGGGTCGATCTTTTCCTTAAGGTCGCCGGGTAAAAAGCCAAGACTTTCACCCGCTTCCACAGCGGGCCTGGTAAGAATGATTTTTTTGACAGCTTTGTTTTTAAGGGCACGAACGGCCATGGCAACGGCTGTATAGGTTTTACCTGTACCTGCCGGACCAATTGCAAAAACGATATCATTTTTTTCGGCTGCAGTTACCAGCTTTTTCTGGTTGGCAGTTCGGGCGCGCACCGTTTTCCCGTTCGGACCAAAAACCAATACATCGTTGGGGTTTCGGTCAACAAAATTGTCAACGGTTTCGGCATCATCGCCGCCAAGGATCTGTTCAAAATAATTCTCACTCATGTGTCCATTTCTTTCGAGGTATTGCACAATGAGATCAATTTTTTCTTTTGCTCCTTCTACCTGTTCGGGTGCGCCGCTTAATTTGATCTGTGTTCCCCTTGAGAGGATTTTTAATAAGGGAAATTTCTTTTTTAGTATATCAAGTTTGCCATTGTTAACACCAAAAAACTCGATAGGGTTAACAGTTTCGAGGTTGATGATTGTGTCTCTCAAATTCTTCAGGTTTGTGTTATTCAATTCCTGTTACATTAGTCAGGATGGTACTTACTCGTTCCTATACAAGATAATTAAAAGCACTTGTATTCATGAAAGAATAGTTATGCACAAATGTTATTAAAAAATTATGCCTGATTTTTGAGGGGAAGTGTTAATTGGCGTTTTTTTTTCGGAAGCTGTTAGTTTCTGGTTTAGGCGTTTAGTTGTTTAGTTGTTTAGGATAAACCCTAATAAGTGAACCCCTTCGGCGATAGGAACTAAACAACTAAACAACTAAACGCCTAAACAACTAAACAACTAAACGACTAAACAACTAAACATCTAAACAACTAAACCTTCTTACCTCACCCTATACAACTTCACCTTACGCTCCACATTCCAGAAATCCTTTTCTTCAAAACTTTTCAGGAATTCGAAGCGGGGATCATTTTCCATCATTTCTTCGGTAACAAAACCTTCAACGGGAGCAAACCAGTCGTCCCAAACTATGTAGGAGCCTTTAGTAAAACCGGCTTCAAAAGCTCCACGTAATCTTTTGTGTTCCGTGCTGTCGAAATAATTTTTATCAAGAACAACGCTTACATAGACTGCTTCGTAATAAAAGGTTTGATTTTTATGATCGGGGAAATTGGTTTTTATAAATTCTGCCATTTTTTGTTGTGCCAGCTGATCGGCTTTTAAACTGAAATCGCGTTTCCAGTTCCAGGAATAGCGGCTTTCCATAAACGGAAATGTTGCAATCAATAGTAAAGCCAGATAAACAAGGTATTTTAAAGGTCCTGCTTTTAAAAAGTAAGCAGCAAAATTAAAACCCCTGGCACAAATGATGGCAATTAATGGAAGTACGCCTACCATTACTCTTATTAATCCAAAAGAATTGAATATGCCCAGGGCCCAGAAAACAGTGTGTCCTAAAAAGTATGCAATGAAAATTCCATAAACCAGGAAAAGTTCTTCGTGGCTGATGGCATGGTGCTGACGCATGAAAAACCTGCCTACCTTTCTTAAAAATCCATATAATAAACCCAGCAGGAGAAAAATTACCAATACTTTTCCAATCACTTCAGGCATGTGTTTTACAAAATGCATCCATTCGCCCTGGCCATAGGCGCTGTGAAGCACCGCGTAACTCAAGGTGTTAAATACCCAGAGCAGATCGTAATGAACATAATATCCTGCAAAAGCATATACCGCATGTCCTGCAATTAAAAGAGGAATGAAACGATACTTCTTTTTAAATAGCAGGTATACCAACAATACGCATAAAATGATCAGCCCTTCACTTCTAACAAAGGGTAAAAAAGATAACCATAATAAGCCGGGTATCCATTTTCTTTTTAAGAGCAAATAAATACCTGCCATCATCCAAAATGCAAACAAAGGTTCGGTAAGTCCGGAAAGTGTAACGATCAATAACCATGGCGAAAAGATCATACAGAAAGGCACCAGCCATGCATTGGGAAGTTTTAATTCCTTCGCAGTTAAAAAAGCAAGGTATAAGGTAAGGGTGGAAACAATTACATTAAAAAACTTCATTCCTTCCATTCCAAACTGGCTGAAAGGAGAGGAGAGCAGAACAAATACAGGCTTGGCCCAGTGGTTGAAAAAGAATTCGGGGTTTTGCCAGGAATGCCTTGCATATAAATAATGCATGATCGAATCGCCTTCATCTCCTGTTCCATCTGCGAGAAAAATGAGCGCAGTGGCTGCAAGTAAAAACAGTGCGATCAGTAATAACCCTGGTTGCCGGGTTTTCCTGATCATTGAATCATCTGCCTGGAAAGTTTTTTCACCGGAAAACAAATTGTATTTGATAATAGAATAAACGGCGCGGAAGCCATCTTTCCAGTTGATCTTTTTTCCTTCCTTATAAGTTCTTCCATAATATGCAATTCCTACTTCATATATTCTTATATCCGGTATGCGGGAAATTTTTGCTGTGATCTCGGGTTCAAAACCAAAACGGTTTTCTTCCAGCTGTATAGATTTAATAATCTCCGACCTGAAAACCTTGTAACCATTCTCCATATCGGTGAGGTTCAGGTTTGTCATCATGTTTGAAAAAAATGTAAGGATCTTGTTACCGAGGCTATGCCAGAAAAAAAGTATGCGATGTGGCTGACCGCCAATAAACCTGCTGCCATAAACCACATCGGCCTTGTTATTCACCACAGGTTCCAGCAATGCATTGTAATCAGATGGGTCGTATTCCAGGTCGGCATCCTGAATCAGTATAAAATCGCCGGTGGCCATATGAATTCCATTTCGAAGGCAGGCTCCTTTACCTTTATTTTTATCATGCCTGGAATATTTTATATCATGTTCAGGATTATGGCTGATATATTCTTTTACCAGGGTAGCTGTTTGATCTGTTGAAGCATCATCAACAATGATGAATTCTTTTTCAATATTGAAATTCAGTTCAACACTGTTTATTTTATTAAGCAGAAGTATTATGGTTCTTTCTTCATTGTAAACAGGAATCAGAATGGAAAGTTTTTTCATCAACAGCTTTTTGGCTTACCCTGGAATTATTCCGTAAATTAATCTTTCAATTGAATTATGACAAAATCACCGGTAGCAGGAAATGATTCCAGGGCAATGAAAAGAATGATCTTTTTATTAAGCCTGATGGTTTTTATCTTCTGGGGCCTGATTCCTTTGATCATTAAGGACATTTACAGCAATAAAATTCTGGGAGCAGTATTCGAATTGCTGTGGCTTCCTATGCTTGCTCTTTGTTTTATACTGCCTGTAGCTTCTATCTTAATGATATTTCAGAAATCCAATCCTTCCCGTATTCTTCCTGTTTTATCATTGTTAATGAACCTGGCTACTCTGGTAGTGATGATAACGACCGGCAAGGCATAAAAAAACCCGCCGTAGTGGCGGGTATATAATTTTGTATTTCTATTTTATGGGAAGATGCCCAGTTCGGCATACGAAGTGCCCACTTTGTTAATGGCAACAACATAGGCAGCTGTACGCATGTCGGGGATCTGCGGATTTTGTTTCCAGGTATCCATGATCTCGTGCGTGGCTGTGATCATAGTTTCTTCCAGACCGCTATGTACCAGGTCAACTTCATCCGGTCCATGAACGATCAGTTGTCTTTCCCTGGAATTTACCTGCTTATTGGTAAGTTCTTCAATCTGGCCAAGGATATGCGTATTCATATTTTCAGTAAAACGCTTTTCCATACGTCCATAACGAACGTGGCTCAGGTTTTTCAGCCATTCAAAATAAGAAACGGTAACACCACCAGCATTTAAATACATATCAGGTACCACAAGTGTTCCTTTTTTAATAAAGATCTCATCTGCCTCGGGAGTTAAAGGTCCGTTAGCACCTTCGCCAATGATCTTTGCTTTCACTCTTGGTGCATTTTCGCCATTGATAACATTTTCGAGTGCCGCAGGAATTAAAATATCGCAATCGTATTCCAGCGCATCGGTATTTTTTGCGAAATTCTTACCGCTTACAAAATTTAAAATGGAACCGGAAGTTTTGCGGTGTTCAAAAACAGCATCCACATCCAACCCGCTTTCATTATAAATAGCACCTTCATATTCGGCAAGCGCCACAATTTTAGCACCTGCGTTCTGAAAGAACTTGGCGGCATGGTAGCCAACATTACCTAAACCCTGAATCACAACTCTTTTTCCTGCAATACCAACAGGTAATCCCAGCTTTTCCATTACATCAGGAATATTACATACCTCGCGCACACCATAAAATATTCCAAGTCCTGTTGCTTCTCTTCTTCCCCGAACACCACCTTGTGTTACCGGCTTCCCTGTAACACAGCCGGCAGCATCTATTTCACCGGGACGAAGGCTTGCATAAGTATCCACGATCCAGGCCATTTCTCTTTCTCCTGTTCCATAATCAGGAGCAGGAACATCGGTACCGGGGCCAATAAAATTTTTCTTTACCAGTTCGGCCGTATAGCGACGTGTAATTTTTTCGAGTTCGTAAACCGAGTATTTGCGTGGATTGATCTTGATACCACCTTTACCACCGCCAAAAGGAACGTTTACAATGGCACATTTAAATGTCATCAGTGCTGCCAGCGCCATTACTTCATCCTGGTTTACTTCTGCCGCAAAGCGGATTCCACCTTTACAGGGAGTTTTGTGCTGGGAGTGCTGCACCCGGTATGCTTCAATAACCTCTATGCGGCCATCATCCATGCGCACGGGAAATTTCATTCTGTAAACGGCATTACATGCCTTGATCTGGGAAAGTACACCCGGGTCCCAGGTAGTGAACTGAGCTGCCTTATCAAAACTTTCGGCAACGGCACCAAAGAAGCTATATTCTGGATTAGCTGACATGAGATTCTATTTTGTTTTTATGAATTAAGTTTTTCAATTTTTGAAATTTTCCTGTCCAAACGAACCAGGTAAATTATAATGCCTGCAAAGATGGTTAGTATAACGGCAACTACAACATAAATCTTTCCGTTGGCATGCATGGCATCGGCCATTTGAACATTGCCATCCTGTTGTGCATAGTTTACAAGGAAGGAAAAAAGAAAGAATAAGATGAGTATTGTTTTTTTAATCATTTCCTAGAATTTTTTTCTCCCTGGTAATTTCCAGTCTTGCTTTTAATGTTGATATCCATACACCCAAAAGGGTCCAGCCGATTATGGCAGGATAAAATACAAGACGCATTTGTGGCGCAAGGTCCTTATAGTTCAATGCAGGATTGCCATCCGAACCTTGTCCTCCAGGGTGAAGACTTGGTAACATCCGCGGGATGATCCATATAGAAGGAAATAAAAAAGCAAAAGCGAAAATATTGTATACAGCACTGATCCGCGCTTTTTTATCCATGTCCTGAATAGAACCCCGTAATACCAAATAGGCAAAATATATCAGAAGTGCAATGGCAGCACCAATCAATTTAGGTTCCCTGGCTATGGCGCTGAAAGATTCATAGGCAGGTCTGTTGGGGTCTACCCAGGTGTACGACATCCATATAGCACCGGTGGCATAGCCAAGAATGCCGAATAAAATACCAATGCCGGCATAAGAACGTGAAAGAATATCGGACCGAAGGTCTTTATTATTTAAATATTTGACAGCATGCACCACCGAAATGGTGAACAGTATCATCATGGCAAACCACATGCATACATGGAAATACAGGTTCCTGATGGTTTCCTGTAATGCTGGAATACGGGGCACATCATCTTTCCAAAGCAGACCAAATCCGGCAACAATGGTATAAACCAGGATAACTACAGATGCTATTTTCCACCAGCTTTTTTTCATATTGGAGCTTAAGGAAGCAGGCAATTTAATGGCGCAAAATTAAGGGGAAGGATTCCGCAAAAGGAAAAAATCTTTCTTTTCCTGCATAATATAACCGAAAAGCCTTACAACATGATTCTTTGCTATATGTCGGCTTAATCCTTCCACAAAAAAGGAAAAAGTATTATGGCCAGCATAATAACGAGTACACAGGAAAAAACCAGTAGTAATACATTAGCCAGTGGAATGGCTGTTGACTGGCTGAAAACTGTTCCGGAAATTTTCATCAGCACCAGCAATTGAGGAATGATGATGGGAAAACCAAGAATAGCCATGATAGCTGCATTTTGCTGTGCCTTGGCTGCAATGGCTGCCAGTACGCTGAACACTAAACTCAGGCACCAGCTTCCCAGGAAAACAATTCCTATAAAACGCCCCGTTCTTACAACAGGGTAATCGAGGAAAAGTGCAAAAAGTATAAAACTGATCATGGACATGACCATCATCAGCAAGGAATTAAATAACAGTTTGGCCAGGATGAATTCCTGCGGACTTGCAATACTGTGATAATAAAGCATTCTTCCCTTTCCTTCCTGCAAAAAACTTTTTGCAACGGCATTAATGCTGATAAACAGCTGAATGATCCAGAATAAGCCGTTCCATACCCTGCTTTCAGGCGTTTCGAGGGCCATAAATAAAACAAAAACCGTGGCTCCAACGTAAAGGATAATTCCATAAAAAGAATATTGCTGCCTTACTTCCAGGAGCAGGTCCTTTTTAAACAGGGTCCATATTTTTTGTGAAGAAGGAATAAAATGTTTTTGCGAAAATAAAGTCTTAATGCCTTGCCCTCCTCTAAATAATTAAATTTGACCCATAAAATGCTTTATGTACAGAATTCAAACCATCTTCCTCGCCGCCATTTTCTTTATATCCTGTAATAACAAATCTGCCGAAAAAAAAATAACAACCACAGAAACCGATAGTGCAGTTACGGTTGCTACCCTTCCCGATGTGGAAGATGTGGATATGGACAGTATCATTAATTCGGAGCCTGTAATTACTTCCACTTCACCTTCCGCCATGCTAAGGTTTAACCTTCCAAAAGGAAAGACCTATGCATTTACTATGGAAATGGATATGAACCAGGAGCAGGGCGGACAAACTGTTGGTTCCAGCATGCTGTATAATTACCAGATGGCTGTTACAGGCAGCTCAAATAATAATAAAACGCTTAAGGTTACCTACGGAAAGATGGAAATGAATATGAACATGGGTGGACAAAAATTGAGTTTCAGCTCTGAAGATAAAAGCCTGGATAAGAATAATCCTATGCAAATGGTAAGCAGGATGTTTGCTGCTATGAAAGGAAAAAGTTTCAGCATGAAGGTTTCTCCTGATGGCGAAATACTGAGTGTTGAAGGTTTTGATAAACTGGGAGAGGAAATGGTGAATGATATGGGTGTTCCGGAACAACAGAAAGACATGTTCCTGCAGGGATTTCAAAGCCGTTTTAATTCTGATATGATCAGGGAAACTTTTAGCCAGGGCTTTAATTTCCTTCCCAATAAAGAAGTGAAGCCGGGCGATAAATGGACAAAGAAAATGAACATTCCTATAGGTGAAACAGATGCTGAGATCAATACCACTTATACGGTAAAGAGCATCAGTAAAAACAAAGTTACCATTGATGCATTGTCGAATTATCCGAATAATACAGGCGGACTAGGTGATAATCTTTCCCGGATGATTGTAAATGCTGAAACAGGAATGATCATCGAATCCATTGGTGAAACCAGGCAGCAGGGAAGCAACAAGGTTATTGCGCGAAACAAGATCACTGCCAGGGAACTGTAATCAGTCGAGCAATCCATCGGCGATAAAACAATTGCGGCACCGCGGCTCGTAAACATTTTTTGCACCCAGCATAACCTGCTCTTCGTTGGGAATTATGCGGTAACTGTAATTGGCAATATGGCCGCACTTAACACAAATGGCGTGCAGCTTGGTAACAAAATCGGCTTTTGCCATTAAAAAAGGCATTTGTCCAAATGGTTTTGCCTGGTAATCCATATCCAGGCCGGCAACTATTACTCTTACACCTCTTAAAGCCAGCTCGTCGCAGACCATGGAAATTTCTTCATCAAAGAATTGGGCTTCGTCCAGACCAACAACATCAACATCCTGGGCCATAAGCAAAATGGTCTGGGAATTTTCTATGGGTGTTGACTGAATAGCATTTTCATCGTGTGAAACGATCTTTATTTCGTCGTAACGTACATCTATGGCGGGTTTAAAGATCTCAACTTTTAAATTGGCTATGCGGGCTCTTTTCAAACGGCGGATCAGTTCTTCTGTTTTTCCCGAGAACATGGAACCGCAGATCACTTCAATCCAGCCACGGCGTTCTCCTTTTATGTTTGGTTCAATAAACATCAGGATATTTTATAACAATTCTATTTGCAATTGATTAGTAAATTTGGGCACGTATTTCGTAATATTATGGAAATCCAATCTTAAACAGCGAAAGTACCATAAACAATGGAAAGATATCTTGCCCTCATCAACAAGTTGTATCAGCAAAAAGAACAGGGCGAAAACGTTAACCAGCTACTGGCTACCGTACAATTGATACATGCCGAACTTTTAAATTTCCAACCATCAAATAATAAGCTGGGCTCTGCAAAAGTTGCAGTTACCATGCCGGTGAATTTTGGTTTTTTGAATGGAATGGAGAATGAAGGAAAGAGCGGGAAACATAGCGAGAGCGATAAGCCATTTGTTGAGAAAGAGAAAGAGAAAGAGAAAGAAGCACCAACACTAACAACTTCAATAGCCGACCTGGCGGGGGTTGAAGAGCAACCTGCACCGGCATACAGCGAAAAACCTTACGTTTTAAATAAACCGGTAGTGGAAGAAAAGCCTGCCGTGAAACCGGCACCGGCCAATAATCAATCCAGTTTCTTTCCGGCATGGGAAGCTTCTGAAGAAGCTCCAACACTGGTTCAGCACCAGGCAAAGGAAATTCATGAATTGATTTCAACCGTACAGGAAAGTCTGAACGATAAATTAAAAGAAGAAAAGATTGAACTGGCTTCCCGCTTAAAGGATAGTCCCATTAAAGACCTGCGCAAGGCAATCGGCATTAACGATCGCTTCACTTTCGTTACAGAATTGTTCCGTGGCGATGAAGCCATGTATGAAAGAAGCATAAAAACCATCAATGGCTTTAATATATATACCGAAGCCGAATACTGGATGAGCAGGGAATTAAAATTGAAACTGGGATGGAATGAAAATGCACCTACTGTGCGCCATTTTTATCAACTGGTAAGAAGACGGTTTTCCTGAATATAGTGCATCACTTTATTTACTGCACCTTTATTATCGATCACGTATGATGTAGCAGCATTGCCTGCTGCAATTAAATGGTTTTCTTCCCTGAAAAATTCCTGCATCTCCTGTGCATCTGCCACACTAAAACCGCCGCCCGCAGCAATTAGTTCACCGGCCTCCCTGTACTTTTTATAATTAGTGCCAAAAAAAACCGGCTTTCCAAAAGCTGCAGGTTCCAAAACATTATGAATGCCATCTTTTGTAAATCCGCCGCCAACATAACTGGCATCTGCATAATAATATAAGCGCGAAAGCATTCCCACATTATCTATCACTAAAACATTTGCATTCACCAGCATTTTCTTCAATGCATCAGTTTCTTCCCTGCTTACATTTGCCCATATTCCTTTCATGCTGATTGCTGCTTTTTCCGATTTTGAAAGGATGGAATAAAGCATGCAGCCCGGAAACAATTTTTTTATGCTTTCAATATGATCCGGATCAATTTCATGGGGTGCAATGAGTAATTTCCATCCCGGGTTTTCAGTGAGCCATTGCTGCAATAACTTTTCATCTCCCGGCCATGTACTTCCTGCAACCAGAAGTTTTTTATTGCTCCTGAAAAGATCAATGAACGGGAGATCAATTTCAGTTTTAGCCAGTTCAGCCACCCTGTCAAACCTTGTATCGCCACCGGTAAATGCATGAGTTATATTATGCCGGTGAAGAAGTTCCAGGGATGCCTTGTCCTGCACAATGATCGTTTTAAATAAGTACAGGAATTTTTTATAAGATTTGCCAATGGCCTTAAAAAACAATTGGTCTTTTCTGAAAACAGCAGAAACCAGTAATACAGGTATCTTACGAGCAGCTGCCTGCGACAATAGATGATACCAGAATTCGTACTTGATAAAAATCACCAGTTCGGGATTTACCAGGTTCAGAAATCTTTTTGCATTCGATCTGGTGTCGAGCGGAATATAGCAGATCCAGTCGCAATGTTTATAGTTCCCTGCCACCTTAAATCCCGAGGGCGAGAAAAAACTTACCAGTATCCTGTGCGAAGGATAATTGCTTTTTAATGCTTCAATAACAGGTTTACCCTGTTCAAATTCTCCCGCCGATGAACAGTGAACCCAAATGATTTTCTTTGATCCTTTTACCTGCCGTTCCAGGTCATCAAACAACCTTTCACGACCCTCTATCCATGCCGCAGCTTTCGCATTGAAGAAAGACGCCGATTTTATCAGCAGGAAATATAAATGAATAAAAAAATTATAAATAAAGATCAAATACGGGCTTTTAAGGGAAGCAAATCTAAAACTTGTTAGTTACCCAAACCATATTTCCTATTTTTGACCGCCCTAAACATGGGGATTATAAATTATATATATGCGTCCCATACAAATGGTTGATCTTAAACTCCAGTACCAGAAGCTGAAATCTGAAATAGATGCGGCGGTGATTGGTGTACTGGAAAGTTCGGCTTTTATTAATGGTCCACAGGTTCAACAATTTGCAAATGCCCTGGCAACATATAATGGGAATAAACATATTATTCCCTGCGCTAACGGTACCGACGCCCTGCAAATTGCCATGATGGCCCTGGACCTTCAGCCGGGAGATGAAGTGATCACGCCTTCATTTACTTTTATTGCCACCACCGAAGTGGTTGCTCTTCTTAAGCTCAGGCCCGTATTTGTTGACGTAGATCCTAAAACCTTTTGTATTGACCCGGAGGCTGTGAGGAAAGCCATCACTCCTAAAACAAAGGCCATAATACCGGTACATTTATATGGACAGGCGGCCAATATGGAAGCCATCATGCAAATTGCAGAAGAACATAACCTTGCTGTTATTGAAGACAATGCCCAGGCTATTGGATGCGATTATCATTTTTCAGATGGCCGCATAACAAAAACCGGTGCTATCGGAACTGTTGGTACCACTTCTTTCTTTCCTTCCAAGAATCTTGGATGCTATGGCGATGGGGGTGCAATAGGTACAAACGACGATAAACTGGCCGAAAAACTAAAAATGCTGGCAAACCATGGACAGAGCCGCAGGTATTACCACGATGTGGTGGGCGTGAACAGCAGGCTGGATACCATTCAGGCAGCCGTTCTTGAAATTAAGTTGCAACACCTTGATAATTATATAAATGCGAGAAGGGCCGTGGCCGACAGCTACGATAAGGCTTTTGCCGCAAGCAAGGCTTTGATTACGCCATTCCGTGCTTCCTACTCCAGTCATGTGTTTCATCAATACACTTTAATTGTGGAGGGCATTGACAGAAACAAAATGCATGACTATCTTGCAAGCCATAACATACCCTCGATGATCTATTACCCTGTTCCGGCCCACAGGCAGAAGATGTTTGAATCTTTTGCTTCATCAGCTACTGATTTACCCGTAACAGACTGGTTGACCGAGCGTGTTATTTCGCTGCCCATTCACACAGAAATGGGTGAAGACCAAATGAATTACATCACCACTAAAGTATTGGAATTTATAAACCCCTAATCTCACTTTATGAAAATTGCTGTAATTGGTACCGGTTATGTTGGATTGGTAACAGGCACCTGCCTCGCCGAAACCGGAAACCATGTTTGTTGTGTTGATATTGATGAAAAAAAGATCAATAAACTCCGTAACGGTAAAGTAACCATCTACGAACCAGGTCTCGAAAAACTTTTCGACAGAAACCTGAAAGAAGAACGCCTGACCTTCACCACCTCATTGAAAGAAGGTATTGAAGAAGCAGAAATTATTTTCCTTGCTCTTCCCACACCTCCAGGCGAGGATGGTTCTGCCGACCTAAGATATGTATTAGGAGTTGCCACAGAAATTGGAAAGCTGTTAACCGATTATAAGATCATTGTAGATAAAAGCACTGTTCCTGTTGGTACAGCCGAAAAAGTGCACAAAGCCATTGCCGCCAGTTATGACGGTGAATTTGATGTGATCTCCAATCCCGAATTCTTAAGGGAAGGTGTGGCTGTTGAAGATTTCATGAAACCCGACAGGATCGTGATTGGAACTTCTTCCGACCGCGCAAAAGAAATGCTTACTGAATTATACGCTCCTTATGTTAGGCAGGGTAATCCAATTGTTTTCATGGATGAACGCTCTGCAGAACTTACCAAGTATGCCGCCAATGCTTTTCTTGCTGTGAAGATCTCTTTCATGAATGAAATAGCCCAGATGTGCGAAAGGCTTGGTGCCGATGTGGACATGGTGCGTAAAGGAATTGGCAGCGATGAAAGAATCGGTAAAAGATTCCTGTTCCCCGGAATTGGTTATGGCGGAAGCTGTTTCCCTAAAGACGTGAAAGCACTGATGCATTCGGCCAAAGAAGTGAATTACGATTTTCGGATACTGGATGCCGTTACAGAAGTGAATGATAAACAAAAGATCCATCTGACCACTAAGATCAAACGTTATTATAATAACGATCTGAAAGGAAAGACCTTTGCAGTATGGGGACTGGCATTTAAGCCCAACACCGATGATATCCGTGAAGCTCCCGCACTGGAAATTATTCAGGAATTGCTGAAAGAAGGCGCTAATGTTTGTGCTTTCGATCCCGAAGCCATGAACAATGTAAAAGAATTGTTAGGCGATAAGATCAGCTTTGCCGAATTCCAGTACGATTGCCTCGAGAATGCCGATGCACTGATTGTTGCTACAGAATGGAACGAATTCCGCACACCTGATTTCGACAAAGTGCTTTCAATGCTGAAAGACCCTGTGATCTTCGACGGCCGCAATGTTTACGATGTGCAGGTGATGGAGAAGAAGGGTTTCCATTATGAAAGTATTGGAAGACCCCTGGTTAACCAACCCAAATTAGTGTAATGAAAAGAATTTTGATTACGGGAGGTGCAGGATTTTTAGGTTCTCACCTCTGCGACCGTTTTATAAAAGAAGGTTATCATGTTATTGCTATGGATAACCTTATTACAGGTGACCTCAGGAACATCGAACACCTTTTTAAATTGAAGGAATTTGAATTTTATCATCACGATGTAACCAAATTCATTCATATCCCGGGAAACCTGGATTATATTCTTCATTTTGCATCTCCTGCCAGTCCAATCGATTATTTAAAGATTCCGATTCAAACCTTAAAAGTGGGGGCGATGGGAACACATAATTGCCTGGGACTTGCCAAAGCAAAAAATGCAAGGATACTGGTGGCTTCCACAAGCGAGGTTTATGGCGATCCGTTGGTGCATCCGCAAACCGAAGAATACTGGGGTAATGTAAATCCTGTTGGGCCAAGAGGCGTTTACGACGAAGCAAAACGATATATGGAGTCCATCACCATGGCCTACCATACTTTCCATAATGTTGATACACGCATCATCCGCATATTTAATACTTACGGTCCGCGCATGCGACTGAACGATGGCAGAGCATTGCCTGCATTTATTGGGCAGGCTTTAAGAGGAGAGGATATGACGGTATTTGGTGATGGTTCTCAAACCCGTTCTTTCTGTTATGTTGATGACCTGGTGGAAGGTATTTACCGCTTATTACTGAGCGATTATCACCTGCCGGTGAACATCGGCAATCCCGATGAGATCTCACTGAAAGATTTTGCCGAAGAAGTGCTTGCACTTACAGGCAACAAAGTAAAGATCACTTACAAACCTTTGCCAGCCGACGATCCCAAACAAAGAAAGCCGGATATTACCAAAGCCAAAGCCCTCCTCGATTGGGAACCGCGCGTTCACCGCAAAGAAGGCCTTGCCGCTACCTACAAATATTTCCAGTCGCTCCCCTCCGAAGAATGGTCCAAAGAGCCTAAGGAGTTCGTGAGTATGAAGTGAGGAGAAGGTTTCCCCTATATTTGCACCCGTTCAAATCACTTATATGTACCAGGAATTAGTAGATAAAAAGGAGAAACTTGCCGTAATTGGACTTGGATATGTGGGGCTTCCCATTGCACTGGAATTTGCAAAGAAAATTTCTGTGATCGGGTTCGACATCAATCCACAGCGCGTAGAAATGATGAAGCAGGGAATAGATCCCAGTAATGAACTGGAACCGGCAGCTTTTGAAGGAGCTGATATTCTTTTTACGCATTCGCTCGAAGACCTGAAGCAGGCAAAGTTTTATGTGGTTGCAGTTCCTACACCGGTTGATGAACATAATGTTCCCGATCTGAATCCTGTGCAAAGAGCATCGGAAACCATTGGCAAGGTGATAAAGAAAGGTGATTATGTGGTTTTTGAATCAACAGTATATCCCGGTTGTACAGAAGAAGATTGTTTACCTATTATTGAAAAATTATCAGGGCTAAAAAACATTACTGATTTTAAACTGGGTTATTCACCGGAAAGAATTAACCCCGGCGATAAAAAACATACACTTGCCACCATTGTAAAAGTGGTTTCGGGTTGTGATGCTGAATCTCTTGAAACTATTGCAAAGGTTTATGAGCTGGTAGTAACGGCAGGTGTGCATCGTGCTTCATCTATTAAAGTTGCCGAAGCTGCAAAGATCATTGAAAATACACAGCGTGATCTGAACATCGCCCTGATGAATGAACTTTCCATCATCTTCGATAAAATGGATATCAACACTTTTGAAGTGCTTGAAGCTGCCGGAACCAAATGGAACTTCCTGAAGTTCAGCCCGGGTTTGGTTGGAGGCCATTGCATTGGCGTTGATCCATATTACCTTACTTATAAGGCAAGTGAACTAGGTTACAATTCGCGCGTGATTCTTGCAGGCCGCTATATCAACGACAATATGTCGAATTACGTAGCCAGAAAAGTGGTAAGGCATATCATCAGTAATGTTGCCGATGTAAAAGCGGCAAAGGTGCTGGTGATGGGTGCAACATTTAAAGAGAATGTGAGCGATATCAGGAATTCTAAAGTGGCTGATGTTGTAAAAGAATTAAAAGAGTTCTTTTTAAATGTTGAAGTGGTGGACCCGCACGCAAGCAGTGCCGAACTGGAACATGAATATGGCTTTGGACTGGCAAAGGAAATTGGTAAGGATTATGATGCCGTAATAGTTACTGTTTGTCATGAGCCCTATGCCGATTTCGATGATAACTTCTTTGCTTCCATTACCAAACCAAAAGCCATGATCGCCGATTTAAAAGGCATTTATCGTGGTAAGATCAATAGTCGTACATACTGGAGTTTTTAATATGCCGTTTTCAACAACTTTTATAAAAGACCTTCTTGTATTTGAACCAAGGGTTTTTGAGGATAGTCGTGGTTATTTTTTTGAAGCCTATAATGAAAATGAATTTTTACAACAGGGTGTTGATATAAAATTTGTACAGGATAACCAAAGCAAATCATCTTACGGCGTCATTCGGGGCTTGCATTACCAGCTCGACCCACATTCGCAAACAAAACTTATACGGGTATTGGAAGGCACCATTTTAGATGTGGTTGTAGATATAAGAAAAGGGTCGCCTACCTTTGGTAAATCCTATTCACTGGAACTTTCTTCCGAAAATAAAAAGCAATTATTCGTGCCGCAGGGATTTGCACATGGATTTTCTGTGTTAAGTGAAACTGCCATTGTATTATACAAATGCGACCGGTTTTATAATAAGGCAAGTGAAGCGGGCATACTTTATAATGACCCGGCACTGGAAATAGACTGGAAGATAGCACCGGGGAAAGAGATCGTTTCGGATAAGGATCTAAAGCTGCCTTTATTCAATTCAGCACTTAATAATTTTTCTTTCGCATGACCATCCTGGTTACAGGAAGCAATGGCCAGCTTGGCTCCGAGTTAAGGGAGCTGTCGGTACATTACCCCAAGCATCAATTCATCTTTCTTGACCGCGAAAGTTTTTCGCTTGAAAAAGAAATGAGCGAAGAAGTATTTAAAAAGCTTAAGCCAGGTGTATTTATCAACTGCGCTGCATATACTGCTGTAGATAAAGCCGAGGAAGAAAGAGAATTAGCCATGCAGGTTAATGGAATAGCACCGGGAAAGATAGCTGCTTTGTGTAAGAAATATGGTGTAAAGATGATTCATATTTCAACTGATTATGTCTTCAATGGCAATGCAGGATTACCATTTAAAGAAGATGATCCTACCGATCCGCAAAACCATTATGGTTTTACAAAAATGGAGGGCGAGAGGAATGTATTGAAAGAAAATGAGGAATCCATCATCATACGCACTTCATGGGTTTATTCTTCTTATGGGAAGAATTTTGTGAAGACCATGTTGCGCTTATTTAGCGAGAAAAAATCCATTAACGTGGTAAGCGACCAGGTGGGAAGTCCAACTTACGCCGCCGACCTGGCCGAAGCCCTAATGCAGATCATTGAATCCGGCAAATGGGAGGCGGGCATATATCATTACAGCAATGAAGGAGTAACCAGCTGGTACGAGTTTGCTGAGGAAATAAAGCAACTATCCGGTGCTTCATGCACTGTACATCCCATTCCCACCACAGCCTACCCC
>JAEZCV010000107.1 GCA_023429985.1 Bacteroidota bacterium
ACTCACTACTCACCATTCACCATTCACCATTCACCATTCACCATTCACCACTCACCATTCACTACTCACTACTACACCGCAAAGCTCGTCCCACAACCACAGGTAGCAGAAGCATTTGGATTTTCAAAAGTAAATCCACGGCTGTTCAGTCCACCCTGCCAGTCGATCTGCATGCCGGCCAGGTAGATCTCGTGAGATTTTTCAATCACAAAACGAAACACATCCGATTCATATTCATTATCGTTTTCTTTCTGCGCATCAAACCCAAGAATATAACTCATACCGGAACAGCCACCTCCCTTCACTCCTACACGCAATACCTGGCTGTTATCAAAACCGGGTTCATTCATCAGTCTTTTTATCTCGTTGATGGCACCTTGTGTAAAAACTACAGGGGACTTAATAGTTGTTTCCATATTGCAAAGTTATCCTATCCTTTTGTGAACTTCATGCCAACAATTATATATGCCATAGTTTCACATATTTTTGCCACCTCAAACCATTCGAATGGAATTTTCAACAATAAGCATCATATTTTCAATTCTTGCTACCGTAATTGCCATCCTGGCATTTTTTAAATCTGATAACAAGGATAAAGGAACAGAAGATTTTACAACACGGCCTTTGCAACTACAGGCTTACGAAAGACTGGTGCTTTTATGTGAAAGAATAGCCATGCCCAATTTAATCAGCAGGGTAAGTCAGCCAGGACTGTCTGCAAGGGAAATGCAGGTCTTCCTGATTGAGACCATCAAGCAGGAATATGAATACAATGCCTCGCAACAGATCTATGTAAGCCAGAAAGCATGGGATGCCGTTCGGGGATTAAGAGATCAGAACATGCTTTTTATAAATACAATGGCCAATACAGTTCCCCAGGATGCAACGGCAAGAGATCTGAACCGTGCTATTATGGAAGCCATGATGCGTGAAGAAAAAGCAGCATTTCATACTTATGTTACAGCAACACTGAATGCTGAAGCAAAAAAACTGATGTAATTCATGAGTGAAAAAAAATATACAGATTCGGGAATTGAAATTCAAAAGGTTTATTCACCTTCCGAAATAAAAATGAATGAAGCCCCCGGTGAATTTCCTTTCACCCGTGGTGTACAACCCGATATGTACAGGGGCAGGTTATGGACCATGCGTCAATATGCAGGGTTTTCAACTGCCGGGGAAAGTAATAAAAGATATCATTATTTATTATCGCAGGGAGTGATGGGACTAAGTGTTGCCTTTGATCTTCCCACCCAGATAGGTTACGATAGTGATCATAAATTAGCGGAAGGCGAAGTTGGAAAAGTTGGTGTTGCCATTGATTCCATTGAAGACATGGAAATATTATTCAAAGGCATTGACCTGGAAAAAGTTTCCACTTCCATGACCATCAATGCCACCGGTTTTATTCTTCTGGCTTTTTATGTGGCCCTTGCTAAAAAGCAGGGAGCCGATCTTAAAAAGATATCCGGCACTATTCAAAACGATATTTTAAAAGAATATGCTGCCAGGGGAACTTATATCTATCCTCCCAAACCTTCCATGCGCATCATTACCGATATTTTTGAATGGTGCAGCAAGGAAGTCCCTAAATGGAATACCATTTCAATTTCAGGATATCATATTCGTGAAGCTGGCAGTACAGCCGTTCAGGAAATTGCCTTTACCTTAAGTAACGGGAAGGCCTATGTGCAGTCGGCACTGGAAAAGGGAATGGACATTAATATTTTTGGCAAAAGACTTTCTTTCTTTTTCAATGCACATAATAACCTGTTTGAAGAAGTGGCCAAGTTCCGGGCTGCACGAAGAATGTGGGCAAAGATCATGAAAGACCTGGGAGCCACCGATCCAAAGGCAATGATGCTGCGCTTTCATACACAAACCGGCGGCAGCACATTAACTGCTCAACAACCATTGAATAATATTTCCAGGGTTACCATTCAAACACTTGCTGCAGTTCTGGGTGGAACGCAATCTTTACATACAAATGGATACGACGAAGCGCTGAGTTTACCTACAGAAGAAGCGGCCCGTATCGCTTTAAGAACGCAGCAAATTGTTGCTTTTGAAAGTGGCGCGCCGGATACAGTTGATCCACTCGCAGGGTCTTATTTTGTTGAGAACCTTACTAATGAAGTTGAGAACATGGCCTGGGAACTGATTGAAAAAATTGACAGCATGGGTGGCAGTGTTCCCGCTATTGAGCAGGGATTCATCCAGGATGAGATTGCACGCAGTGCTTATGAATATCAACAGAAAATTGAAAGCAATGAAAAGATCATTGTTGGAATGAATAAATTCCAGGTGGATAAGGAAGTTCCCATTCCCGGATTTAAAATAGATGACAGTATTCGTGACCAGCAGGTGGCTAAGATCAAAGCATTAAAAGAAAAAAGAGATAATGAAAAACTGAAGCAGTTGCTTGAATCTATAAGAAAAAAAGCAGTACAGAATGAAAACCTGATGCCCGCTGTTATTGAAGCGGTTGAAAATTATGCAACCCTTGGTGAAGTGGCAGATGTTTTAAGAAATGTATTCGGCGAATACCGCTGATCATTCTTATAAATAAAAAAGCTGCTGTTAACCAGCAGCTTTTTTATTTATAAACGGCTCTTTATAGCCTGTGCCGAATCGCGGTGCATTTTTAAAATGGGAAGCGTTTTTGTTGCAAATGCTTTGAGCTGGTCATCAGAAGCCGTACTGGCAACTCTTTCAAATTTTGCAATGTCTTCATTATGCGCTTTCACCATCATATCAATATATTGTTTATCGAAATTGGCAGCGCTTGTATTCTTTAATGTCTCAACATGATCACGATGTTTTTTCATCATGGTATCGGCTAGCATTAAATTACGCATGCCTGCAATAGCCTTTAATTCATTATTGGCCGCCTGGTGATCTCTTTCCATCATGGCACCATATTGTTTTACGGCCGCATGTTTGCCCATTTGCTGTGCAAGCTGTCCGCCCTGTACTTCCATAAGTCCTCCGCTTGCCGCTTCCATAACAAAACTGGAATCTTCCAGGTTGAGTGGCATTGAGGTCGTGGTGTTCACGTCTGTATTGCCCGCGGTGTTGTTCAAAGTTGTGTCGGTGGTTGCAGTGGTAACATCCTCATTATTATTACAGGAAGCCAATACAGCTAAAGAAGCCATCGCAGTGAGTATAAAATTTTTCATTTCAATATGTTTATATCATACCTATAAAATATATGCCAGTATCTATTGCAGAGGTATTACTGCACTTTCAGGATTTAATTGGAATCTCGCTATTGAAAAAAAATTTAATTTTCATCCCTTATTTAAGTGTATGAGATATATTTTTTTCCTCCTTGCTATGGCCGCTTCCTTAATTGCAGGCGCACAGGTTAGTTTTATTAAAGACAGTATTGATAGTTATATTGAAAAGGGCATGCATGACTGGCAGATACCCGGACTGGCCATTGTAATTGTGAAAGATGGCAAGGTAGTGCTGATGAAAGGATATGGAGTGAAGGATATAAAATCTCGCCAGCCTGTTGATGAGAACACCCTTTTTATGATTGCCAGTAATACCAAACTTTTTACCGGCACCGCGCTGGCTCACCTGGAAACCATGGGAAAGATCTCTTTGAACGATAAGATCATTTCTTTTTATCCCAACTATAAATTATACAACGATACAGTTACCCAAATGGTTACCGTGCGTGATATGCTTACCCATCGCATTGGTACTAAAACTTACCAGGGCGATTTTACCTTCTGGAATACCAGCCTTTCACGTAATGAGATCATGAAAAAAATGCGCTACCTGCAGCCTCCCCAGATTTTCAGGCAGAGCTATGGTTATTGCAACAGTTGTTATTTAACGGCGGGTGAAGTGATTCCGAAAGTTACTGGACAGGCTTGGGAAGATTTCATACAGGATTCCATCATCAATCCTCTGCAGATGAAAGCAACACGGATGCTTTCAACAGGAATAGAAAAACAACCCAATGTAGCAACACCTTATACCACATCTTATTCTAATACCCTGGTGCAGGTTCCTTACGATAACTGGAACAACCTGGCACCCTCTGCAAGTATGATCAGTAATGTAAAAGATCTTTCCCACTGGCTATTCATGCAACTTGACAGCGGCAGGTATAAAGGCCAATCCATCCTGCCATGGGCAACCATTCAAAAAACGCGAGATGTACAAATTATTACCAACAGCAGGAAATCACCTGTATATCCTACGCATTTCAGGGGCTATGGCTTAGGTGTGAACGTGGGTGATTATAATGGCCGACAGGTTTACTGGCATACAGGTGGTGCCGGTGGAATGGTAAGTAATGTTTGTTTTATTCCGGAAGAAAACCTGGGTATAGCCATTCTTACCAACAACGATAATCAAAGTTTTTTTGAACTGCTTCGTTACCAGTTGATGGATGCTTATTTGGGAGTTCCGTATGTGAATAGAAGCAAACAGCAGCTGGCAAACTTCAGGAAAAATATGGATGGGCAAATTGCCGAGATCAATGGCTGGCGAAAAAGAGTTAAAGGAAATAAGCCAACGCTTGCTTTATCCTCATACGAAGGTGAGTATTTTAACCAGCTCAATGGAAATATTTCAATTCAAAAAATCAACGATCATCTTTTAATTAAATTTCACACAAAACCAGACCTGGAAGCAAGGCTTGATTATATGGACAATAACGAATGGTTGATGACATATAATAATATTGAATATGGAATTCATTCCATTCAGTTTGATATAGATAATGGAAAAGTTAAGTCCATCACTACCAAACAAAACAACTTCATTGAATACGATCCTTATGTTTTTATGAAGCAATGATTAATTTAGTTTAACCACAAAGAACTCGGAGGATACGCAAAGGAAGCACAAAGAAAAGAACAAAAACTTTGCGTTTCCTTTGCGCTACCTTGGCGTTCTTTGCGTTTAACAGCAATTAAAAACTATAATCCAAAAGATTCGAAACCCTTATTCAATTCAACATCATTCTTAGCCGCGAATTCATTCACCTTATCAACAAATGAAAAATCTGTAATGATGTTTTTTATTTTGTGGATGTCATCACCAAATATCCTGTCCTCTTCTGCAAAACCCACAAAGCTTCTTACATAATCATGCGCAAACTCAAGCACTGCACTGCTCTTCAGCGGCCTTCTGAATTCAATGGCCTGGCAGGCCGACATTAATTCGATTGCCAGAATATATTCAAGGTTTTCAAGTATGGTATTTAATTTTCTTCCACTGATACTGCCCATGCTCACATGATCTTCCTGTCCTAATGAAGTTGGAATACTGTCAGCACTGCTGGGAAAGCAAAGTGTTTTGTTTTCGGTAACCAGTGCAGCAGTTGTGTACTGCGGAATCATGAAGCCACTGTTCAAACCAACATCCTTCATCAGCAGCATGGGTAATCCCCATTTTCCTTCCAGCAATAAATAACATCTACGATCGGAAATATTTCCAATTTCAGCTGCAGCAAAACAGGCATAGTCTAATGGTAGTGCCAGTGGCTGACCATGAAAATTGCCACCACTGATGGTATCATCAGCACCAAAAACAACAGGATTATCCGTAACAGCATTAGCTTCAATTTCTACCAGTTCTTTCAGGTGCAGCCATGCATTTCTTGATGCACCATGCACCTGCGGCATGCATCTTAAAGAATAAGGATCCTGCACACGCCCGCAATCTAAATGACTTTGCATGATCTCGGAATGATCCAGTAATTGCATTAACCTGCTGGCAACAAGTTTATTTCCCTGGAAAGGTCTTAATCCATGTAATCTTTCATCAAAAGGAGCTTTGGTACCTGTAAGCGCCTCAAGACTCATGGCCCCAATAATATCAGCTGCTTCCAGGCAATAATGCATGCGTTTAACAGCAGTAATGGCAAAGGCTAAAATGAACTGGGTTCCATTGATCAGCGCCAGTCCTTCTTTGGGTCCCAGTTGAATGGGTTCTAAATTGAACTGCTTTAAAACTTCTGAAGTTGCTAAACGTTTTCCTTTATAAAAAACTTCTCCTAATCCGATTAATGGGAGAAACAAATGAGCAAGAGGTGCCAGGTCACCCGATGCACCTACCGAACCTTTTTCAGGAACCACCGGAATCACATCATTTTCAAGGTGCCATAAAATTCGTTCAATGGTTGTTAACTGTGCCCCGGAATATCCCTGCGCCAGTGCATGTACTTTAGTTAACAGCATTAAACGCGCAATTTCCAAAGGCACGGGGTTTCCTACACCAACACTATGACTTTGCAGAATTTTATATTGGAGTGTTGCGGCATCTTCATCATTGATCTTTTTATTGGCAAGAATTCCAAAGCCGGTAGTTACACCATATACCGTTCTGTTCTCCTCCACCATCTGGCGAACATGTTGCTGGCTTTGCAAAATTTTACCTTTTACAGCTTCACTCAATTCACCTTTTATGCGGCCTTCAGCCAGCATTATGGCGGTTCTGACCGTAAGATGGTCGCTTCCGTAGAAAAATGATTGCTTCATAAATGAGGGCCCGAAAATAACTTTTATCTTAGACCTCAAGCCAATATTTTCTATCCATGGAAAACCTGATCTTTCTTCTTACCGCTTCTCTGGTATGGTATAAATCAGCCAAAAAATTCAAAAAAACCTTTGTTGGTGAAAGGGGACATTCCGTATTATTTGCTCCAGGTGTAATTTTCGAAAAAACATCCAACGAAGGTGATGAGATCTTCTTTGCAGAACACGAAGAAAAATTCATTACCTATGGAGTGTTGATCGCACACCTTGATGAAAAATTATTTAACGATGAAGCCCTGGAGGTTCTGCACATTTACCTGAAGCGACTTCGCAAACCATTTAAAGCTGCTTACAATACCGGCATTACCCAATGCACGGCAAAGGATGGCCAGGTAGAACTGGTAGATTACTGGCAGGATGAAAACCAAGTTGACTGGAAAGTAAAGGCTTGCAGCGATGGCAGCACCATGACCATTTTATATGTAAAAAATATTAATGATGCCCCTGTAGAAAAACAGGAAGCATTTTTAAACAGCTTTGATTTCGGTAATAACTGATTTTTTCGCGGATTCTCCTATCTTTGCCGCTCTTAAAAGGTCCGGTAGCTCAGCTGAATAGAGCATCCCGACGTCTAGTCGGGAGGGTCACTGGTTGAATTATAAGATCGCTGCTAAAATATAAAATATTGGTCCGGTAGCTCAGCTGAATAGAGCAACAGCCTTCTAAGCTGTGGGTCACTGGTTTGAATCCAGTCCGGATCACAACAAATTAAAAGGTTTCAAGAAATTGGAACCTTTTTTAATTTTCAAGTTTACGGTAGCTCAGCTGAACAGAGCATCCCGACGTCTAGTCGGGAGGGCCACTGGTTTGAATCCAGTCCGGATCACATTTTATAAAGGTTTCAAGAAATTGGAACCTTTTTTTATTTACGGTAGCTCAGTTGAATAGAGCATCCCGACTTCTCGTGGGTTGGTTAAGGTGGGAATCCCATCAAATTAAATCTCGAAACAATGGTTTCGAAAATGATTTTTTATATTTTTATATGAATAAAAATAGACACAACCTCGACAATATTTAAAACCGCCTGGCTTTAGAATTTGTTACGTTATTGCTTAACCTATAAACCATTTATCAATGAGATTAAACTTATTATCTCTAGCCGCCTTTCCGTTTTCTTCTGTGCAAGCTTGTCAATTTACTCTTGTAAAAAAGATGTAAATCCTAACTATGAAAGTAGCGAAGTTGAGAATTTAAAAGTACAAAGTCTAAATCCTGAAAATTTAGCGGAGTTCATGGAAAATGAAACAATACCCATCAATGCAAGAGACAATATTGTTACATCTGACTATCACTACTTTTACGACGAAGAAAATGATAGCAAATTATGGATAATTAGTCTTTTACCGGGTTTTAATGGTTGGTTCAACTCAAAAATTGTTACCGTTAAAAATCCTGAAGGGACAAAATATTTCTATATTGATTATGACTATGATGAAGAATACTATAGACTTTCAGGCAACTATACAGGTATTACCAGTATTTATAACCATTTATTTGAGCAGGATAATTTAATTTTTCACCATGATGATTATATATATGGAACCTACCCTGAACCAATTGAGGTAAATGTAATGATAGCCCCAGGGACAGGTAATTCACCTTTTATTAATTGGTGCGCATATTTGGATGAGTTATGCAGTCATTTGGGTTCTCCAGCTAACACTTCAACTATAGGGTACCTTATGGTAGTGCCTCCGGACCAAGGCGGAGGTGGAGGATCAACTGGCAGTGCGGGTGTCGTTAACCAATTAACTAATATGCTATCGTTAACTTCCAGTCAAAAAAATTGGCTGAATCAGAATTTAAAAAGGGCATATCAGATATTTTATTACCTGGTTAATAGTTCTGAGCAAACAAAATCTAGTATTGCTCTGGAACACCTCGATGAAATGATAAACAACCCCAGCTATCTTGACTTAATATTGTCACATGCTGAAACAGGAAACGGTTTTGATATGTGGTGGGAGGATGATGAATGGCTTGATGATCCTGCTAATTTTAGCCTTGATGTTGATGGAATAGGGGCACAATATGGCAGATTGACAGCAGCTGAAAAAGCTCTAATTGCGCAGTATAGAATTCAAGCTGCAACCATCTTTATGAATCGTTTTACCGCGGAAAATAAGACCATTGAAAAGATGGGATGGAACGGATTGAATGATAAAACAGATGCATTCAGGCATGCGTTTTTCCAAGCAATCAATACTATGTCTGTAGGGCCGACTTTAACTCAATTATTCGCAGATGCCCATGAAAGCGAAGTTCCTCAAGCATTAAGTATGGAAAAAGCAATGGATGATTTTAATAATTCAGTAGGCATAACCATAGGACAAAATGCACCATTTTGGACTTCAGTTAACACTTTAGCTAATATGGTAAAAACACAACTCGAACTTGGTCAATTAATATATATAGACCCACTCAACCATATTATTTCAAAAGCTTATGATGTAAATCCACATGACGGAATTCAAGATTGTTCTACTTGTAAAAATGGTATTTACGACGATTCAACTCTGAAACCGACAAATCAATAATATAATGAAATTTCTATTTATTTTCTTTACCTTTTGTTTTATCACCAGCACAGCTTCCTGCCAAAATTATAAAATATTAAAGCTGAACGCTGCATCCGATAGTTGTTTCACTTTACCCCAGGAAGCGTACAGGGAAATTGAAATTGTGGAAAATACCTTAACTGATACAATTGGATTAGGTTATTCAATACTTGCTCCGGAAAAATTAGGCACATTTATATATAGGCGAGCTCACAAAGGAAATGATGGGTTATTATATCTGGAGATGTCTCAAAGTAAATGGCCGAAAACTCCAAAGTTTTGTTTTGATGAATACAAAAAACGAAAAGCAAAAGGTTATATTATTATCAAATACAGGTATTAAATTTAATAATCAACTGAATTATGACTATAAAAAAAATCCCTCGCGGGATTTTTTTCTGCTTTGTGAGAGAAGGATCAGATGCTTTGTCTTTCGTAAAGATCATTGTCCCTTAACCTGTTTATATCTTCTTCCTTTCTTGAATAATTCCTTTCAAAGTTTACCGTTTGGTCCTGTCTGCTTCCAGAACTTCTATGATCACCAGGCATGCCAGGTTTTGAATTCCTTTCCGGTTTCCGGTCTCTTCCTTCATTCCTGTTATTGATTGCCATAAAAAATGATTTAGTGCTTATTACCGAATATTATACCAGATCCGGTTTATCCTCTCCTAATCTTGCGGTTTCACCTTCATCCAGATCATCATTAGGACTGTGAGCCGAAAATTCCGGATCTGCATCTATATCGTGCATGGCTTCTTCCAGGGCATTCGAATTCTCCTCGCGTTGCTTATCGCTTATCTCCTGAGATAATGGATGTTCATGTTTCCCTTCCTCTTTTATGTTCTTCTTTTCTTCCATGATGCTTTTTAAATGTAATTAATAATTATCATGCCCTTTCTCATGTATAGAATATTAATTTATTCACATTTGGATGAACAATGGTTACTGTCAGGTCTGCTTTATAGGTATTACTGGGAAAGAATATTAATTTTAAAAAAACATTTTATGGCAACTAAATCTGCAATGGAACTTGTAAAAGAAGCCAAATCAGGCATTGAAAATCTTTCTCCTGCACAGGTTCAGGAAGAAATGAAAAATGAAAATGTGCAACTGGTTGACATCAGGGATGGTGAAGAACTGAAAGAAAACGGTAAGATTCCCGGTTCACTTCACGCTTCAAGAGGCATGCTTGAATTTTATGCCGATCCTTCTCTCCCCTATCATAAACCCGAATTTGATAAAAACAAAAGGATCATCCTGCATTGTGCTTCCGGCGGACGATCGGCCCTTGCCGCTAAAACTTTAAAGGAAATGGGATATGATAATGTTGCGCATATGGATGGGGGTTATAAAGCCTGGAAAGAAAATGATTTGCCTGTAGAAAAATGATCAGGGCCAGATAAGCTTTATCATTTTTTCAAGCCAAAGCTTATCAATATCATCATACTGATTTAATTCAGAACTGTCGGCATCCAAAACGCCAACAACTTCATTATTGACAATTACAGGAACAACAATTTCTGATTTGGATAAACTGCTGCAGGCTATATGCCCGGGGAATTTTTCTACATCGGGAACAATAAGTGTTCTGGCTTCAGCCCATGCCGTTCCGCACACACCCCTGCCCTTTTTAATCCTGGTACAGGCAACTGGTCCCTGGAATGGACCAAGAACAAGTTCGCCTTCTTTTACCATGTAAAATCCTATCCACAACCAGTTGAATTGCTCTTTTAAAGCTGCTGCCATGTTGGCCATGTTGGCAACAACATCTGGTTCACCTTCAATTAATGCTTTTACCTGTGGAAATAGCGTTTGATACTGTTCTTCTTTTGTGCCTTTAACAATTTCAATATCTTCAGCCATAGAACAAAATTAAAACAGGAAAAGCTGCCCTTGAGCAGCTTTTCAATAATTAGAATTTATTTATCAGGCTTTCTTTGCCTTGTTCTTTTGTTCATTGGCAAAATACAAATTCACGGCTTTGATCTGCTCCGATGTCAATGGAATTCCGCCATATTCTTTGTCTCTTGCATTATCCAGTTCTGCATTACGTGCTTTCTTTTGCTCTGCATCTAACGACTGGTCAATTCTTACCTGGCGACGCTGCGTTTGTATGAAGAATTGAACCTCGATTACTTTTTCTGCCTGCACTTCGGTAATACCGGCTTTTTTTACAAGTTCTGGCTTCACACGATCCTTCATTTTCTGTAACATCACTTCCGCGCTTTCAGTATCCTGGGCAAAAGCGGGAACAGATAAAATGGCTGCAAAAAAAGCAAAGGCTAAAATTATTTTTTTCATGATGGTTGATTTGATATGCGGCAATAAATTTAGTGATTTCGGTTTAAAACCACCTTAATTTCCTTATATAATTCGATTTTTCAATGTTATCTGTGTTGATCTATAAGAATATTATTTCCATCAGGGTCTGTTAAACTGATATGTGCC
>JAEZCV010000111.1 GCA_023429985.1 Bacteroidota bacterium
GCCCCACACTGCACGGTAACGGAAACGGATCTGAAGATTGGTTTCACCTATAAACTGGTTCAAATTAATTGACTCTGGTACAAAAGCACTTGCACTACCGGTTGTGGCTGTGTAGGTTTTTAAAGTTGTCCAGGTTGTGCCACCATCTGTTGATGCCTGCACCTGGGTTGTGTCGTTTGTATTCCAATACTGGTAAAAATGGTTGAACGTAAGGTTTAACGCACTATATCCTGTTGTATTAATTACCGGGGTTTTAATGCTGGTATTCGTTAAAGAACCCGAACCTCCGAAATCACTGATAGCCATCATAAAACTGCTGTTATCCGGACTGCTGAAGGTATTGAAGTTATAATCAAATGGACTTGTTTGAATACCAAATTCAGTTCCGGTAGTTGTTGGAGGATTTAGCGTTTCTACCGTCATGGAAACGTTTGTGCCATCAAAGTTCTCATTGAAAACAACAGGGTTTCCAGTAGAAGAAGCTGCAACAAGATCGAAACTTTGACCAATACAAACCTCCGTATTGGCAGTAGTTATAACCGGTTCCGTTGGTAAAGGATTCACTACAACTTCTACAGAATCTACTGCAACACAACCGGCGAAAGTACCTGTAGAATTATCTGTTGCAGTAACAACATACATGGTAGTGGCAGTTGGAGTAGCTGTAAAACTGGCTGCAGTTTGTGCACCAGGCGACCAGCTGTAAGTATAATCAGTATTGGTACTGGTAACGCTGATGTCGCTGGTTTCGCCCAGGCAAACTACAGGAGCAGATGCTGATACTGTAATTGCGGGAGGAGCAACTATTGTAGCCTCCACTGCAGTTCTTGCAGACTCACAATTGGAAGTTACAGACCAGTCGTACAAATAATAGAAATATCCGGAAAGAGTACTCGAAGTTAAGGAGATTGTACCCGGAGCAGTATAAGGGAAAGCATCGCCTCCGCTGTTCCTGATCACGCCGGGGTTAACTGTAAAATACATCTGGTAGTTGGTACCGGCATTAAGATTAAAATTCACCGGAACCGTTTCACCTATTGGTGCTGCGGTTGTTCCCTGAACAGTTGTGTTTCCTGAGTAGGAATCTATTACCGTTCCGTTTTGAGCAACAACAATTGTATAAGCCGAACCAATTGCAGCGGTTGGGAAA
Source organism: Bacteroidota bacterium (assembly GCA_023429985.1). Taxonomy (GTDB): domain Bacteria; phylum Bacteroidota; class Bacteroidia; order Chitinophagales; family Chitinophagaceae; genus Flavisolibacter. The sequence continues at coordinate 1,151 of JAEZCV010000111.1, forward strand.
ATCTTCACAGAATTAATAGTGGCTGCAGGCGCAAGAATTGAAAAATTGATACCTGCACTATTAAAACCTGTAGTGGTTTGAGAACTAAGTGAAGTGGATATTGAAGGATCTGGAGCACCCACATTCACAGGAGATCCGGTTGTAGCTGCAGCAACATAATAAGTAGTTGTTGAACTTATTGAAGGAGTAACAAAATTATCACCTGTATATAAAGGTGCGCCGCCTGTAGCATCAGCATACCAAATTAAACTGGTTCCTGCAGATCCTGTAGCTGATAACGTTACACTGCCTACACCACAACGGCTGGCACCTGAAGTTGTAACAACTGCAGGAGCATTCACTGTTACCATTATTGATGGTGAAAACGATTCATCATTTGAATTGGTACAGGTTATTTTCACCCTGTAATATGTATTTGCAGAAGGAGAAGCCACATAATTGGAATCTGTAGCACCAGCAATGTCTGTCCATGTTGAATTGTCGGAAGAAGATTGCCATAACATTTCAATTCCGGCAGCAGTTGTATGATTGCTTAAATCAAGCGTTGTACTGTTGCCATTACAGATAGTGGATTGAGATGTAGTAATTGTACCGGCATCTGGTGCACCGGAACAACCTAATAATTCTTCAACTACTATATTATCCAAATGTAAATTCCATTCATCAGCTGCTGAATATGCATGGAAACCTAAATAATAAGTTCCTGTTGCAGGAGCAACAAATGAATGCTGAGCGTTTGTTGGAGTATTTCCTGTTATAGAAGGATAATCGGCTATAACAGTGGTCATGGCAGCAACATCTGGTGCCGTGCCAAGCCCTACCTTCATGCTTTCTACATAAGATGTACTGTTATTTCCATAAACAAAACGTACGATATAAGTAGATCCGGCAGTTAATGCAAGGGGTTTTGTATAAAACCAGTCGTCTCCATTATTAGAAGAATTGAAATTATATCTAAGGATATTTCCTGTATACCCGGTTGGAGCTACAACGGTAGTCCAGGTGCTGGCATCATTATTCAAATTCTGAACAGAGGTACATAATGGCAAACCGGGAACCACAACGCCATCAAAGTTTTCTGTATACGGTAAGCTTTCAGGTGATCCTGTGTTTACTAATACTGAAACAGATTCAGAAGAGCCACCGGCAGCACATGTTACCACCGCCCTGTAATAGGTAGCTGTAGTTACATTTACAATAGCAGTTGCTGCAGTTGCGCCGGTAATCGGAGTAAAATTAATATTGTCAGCAGATGATTCCCACTGGTAGGTTATTCCGGTTACACCTGTTGTTGAACCTGTAAGACTTAATGTAACATTACCGCCTCCAAAACATGCAGTGGCAGGCGTTGACACTGCGGTTCCTGCAGTTGGCGCTCCGGAACATAATCCCGGAGGATCGAACTGAATGCCATTTCCTATACCAGGCCAGTCGGCCGCCACTACAGTTGAAGTACTGGAACCATCTAAACCATTTATAAAATTACCGCTACCGCCTATTGCATCTTCAATACCAATAGAAGCACCAACAGATAAATTCGGAATATCGGTTGCATCGCCATAACTAATTACAATGCGTCCGGGATTTGTTGAGGCAGGGCCATATAAACTGATCTTATAATTGATCATGTTTGTTGTAGAAAGATTCCAGGTACTTCCGGAAGCATTTCTCCATTCGAAAGAGTAAATTCCTGTACCATCATTCCCATGAACCATAGAACCGCCTGAAGTAAAATTGGCATTTCCATCTCTGAACCATCCTGCGACAGTGTTTTGAGGTGCAGTAGTGTTAAACAAATTTGCAGGAACTCTTCCATTGGATGCGGAAATAGAAGACTGATCTCCCATTCCTACCCAACCATTGGTATTCATAGTTACCTGGGTGAAGGCATTTCCATTGTACTCAAAACTAAATGGAAGTGTAACCAGCAGGTTACCATCGTCTGAACTTCCGGTTGTTAGGTTCGCAGAAGCATCCACAACCGTACCACCTGTTATCTGGGAATAAGTCATTCCCGTTAAAACAGTCCTGGTGTAGGCAGAAATCTGAGCGTTTGAAAAATAAGTGCAAAAAACCGTCAGTAACAGTAAGTAAAGCTTCTTCATAAGCAAGTTTAAGTGAGCAATAAAGTTTCGAGTTTGTAATTTAACAAAATATAGTCAAACCCAGGTCTATTGTCAGATAAATGTTATGATTTATTACTCACATCAGTGGAAATCTTTAAAATACTAATCCACCTTTCTTTTTGAATCAGCAAAAAATGAAAGAATAAGTAAGGCTATGGAAGAAAATAATAAAACATAAATGGCGGTGTATTTTTCCGGACAAATTCCACCGCTGCATGCAGAAATCAAAATGTAATTACGTGCCGCCCAGGCAATGTTCAAGGCACCCATAAAAAAAGCTACTCTTTTGGCCCAAACTTTATTTATGGAAATAAAAATCAGGAATAACACAGTTAAAATCAATTGAAATAAACCTGGCTTTCCGTACGAAGTTGTTCCCTTAGAATTAAATCCTCCAATCTCCACTCCCCTGCTCTCTACTCCCACCCATGGAAAAAATAATGAAGACAATAACAAAATTGCAAACAGGTATAGAAGTCCTTTTGTCCAGTGCATGGGGCGAAGATAAATGTTTTGGAAGTTGATAGTTGAGGGTTCAGCTGGTAAGTTGCCTGCAGGCAGGTTTCGTTGTAAATCTATGATTGTATCGTCCTGAAAAAGTTGACAGTTTCAATATAAAAAAGAGGCTGTCTCATAAGTAGGCAGCCTCTTTTTTTATTTTCAGAAAAAAGAGCCTCTTTTTCCACAATATGATTGTATAACTTATGTTGCTTGTTTTGGCAGCATTTTTTGATTTATTTGGTCTTACATATATGGCAAAAGGACCTGTTTTCAAACCTGTTTTCAAATCCTATCATCAGCGCCAGGCGATGCTTCTTCCGCCTAGTCTGGATGAACTAATTCCTTCAAAGCATCCGGTTCGTGTAGTTGATGAGGTGCTTGGAAAATTAAACATTCAACCTCTTATAAATTGTTATGCAAGTGGTGGTGCTGCAAGTTATCATCCAGGCATGTTGCTTAAAGTATTGGTGTATGCTTACATTAATAATATTTACAGCAGCCGAAAAATTGAAGAAGCTTTACAGCAGAACATTCATTTTATGTGGCTGAGCGGCATGAGCACGCCCGATCATAACACCATCAACCGTTTTCGAGGTGAGAAGCTGCGTGAGCCATTAAAAGCAATATTTACCCAGGTAGTTCAACTTCTGGCAGCTGAGGGTCTTTTAAGTCTTAAGGAACTTTATACCGATGGCACTAAGCTAGAGGCCAATGCCAACCGGTATACGTTTGTATGGGGCAATGCCATTAAGACCAATAAAGAAAAGATGAAACAGCAACTCGATGAGTTGTGGAAGTATGCCCAAAGCATTGCCAAAGCAGAAGATGATGACACGGATCCTACAGACTTTACTACTGTAACGAAAGAGAAAATGGAAGCCGCCATTGAGCAAATAAATGCAGTGATAAAGGATAATCCCAATGCTGATAAGAAGATAAAGCAGAAGCTCAATTATGCCAAAGCCAAGTGGCCTGCTGCTTTACAGAAATATGAAGAGCAGGAAAAGATCATGGGAGAAAGCCGCAGTAGTTACAGTAAGACTGATACCGATGCCACCTTCATGCGTATGAAGGAAGATCATATGCTCAACGGCCAGCTAAAGCCTGCTTACAACCTACAGGTAAGCAGCAATAATCAATACATTACTCAATACAGTATTCACCAGTCTACCAACGATACAAATACCTTAAAGGAACATCTAACAGACTTTAAACAGCAACACCAAATCTTACCCGAAGTTATCACCGCCGATGCAGGCTATGGCAGCGAAGAAAATTATCAATATCTGGAGCAAAAACAAATTACAGCTTACGTAAAACACAACCAGTTTGACCGGGAACAAAATGATAACATCCAGCGCAAAAAACCTTTTACTGCCGATAAACTGCATTATAATAAAGAACAGGATTATTATGTATGTCCCATGGGTCAGCATATGACCAATCAGGGTAGTGTAAGCAGATCAACCAGCACCGGTTATATGCAAACCGTTACAAGGTACCAGGCGCAGAACTGTAAAGGCTGTCCATTAAATGGTGTTTGCCATAAAGGCAAGGGGAATAGAAGCATTGAAATTAATCATCGTCTTAATGAACTAAAGCAAAAGGCTAATGAAAGATTATTAAGTGAAGAAGGTATAAAAAAGCGAAAGCAACGATGTTGGGATGTAGAACCCATATTTGCAAACATTAAAAATAACCACGGGTTTAAACGCTTCATGCTCCGAGGTAAAGAAAAAGTGCAAATAGAAGCAGGATTACTTGCACTGGCACACAATCTTCGGAAAAAAGCAGCCTAAAAAGGCCTTTTTTCAAAATTTAAGTAACACAAACAACACTCATCCACTCAACAGGCAAAAATCAAAACCAAATTTGAACAAAGACTCAAAAGAAAAAACCGCCTCATTTATAAATGAGACGGCTTCTCATTATGTTATTCATAGGGGTAATATTATAAAGCTGATGAAGCATCATCTTCCACCAGGATTTCTGGTTCAGCAGGCTGAGTCAGGATTTTATTCGCTGAATAAAATAAAATTTTGCTTGAAGATTTCGACTGGCTCTTTTTTGAACTCACCTGGGCTACATCGGCTTGTCCGGGAAGGTTTAAATGTTCAAAAACACCAGTAGGATTCTTATCATTGAATGATTTTCCAATTGCAATTTGTAATACATTGTTTTCCTGATCGAGATATAATGTGCCTTCAGGAAGCTGGCGACCTGTTTCCGATTTTTGCGATATAATACGGTAAGTTACAGGTGATTGTTTAAGGTATGCTTTAAATTTTCCCTGCGGCAGACCATCAATCCAAACAATTCCTTTGCTTAATGAATCGAGCACTACAGTTACATGAGTACTGTCGCCATCAATTACAAGAGCATAAGAGCCTAAAACAGGAAATGTTTTTTCAAGTGTAAGAGGTTCGGGCATGGGAAGCAACTGGTATTTAGCAGAAATGGAATCAACTGTTGACTGGGCATTGGAACTGAAGGAAAACACGAGCATTCCTAAAAGGATAAAAAATAAGTTTTTCATATTATGATTTTTAAGGGAAAAGGTCTCGGGGCCTACTTACATAATATTGTGCCAGAAATTGTCGTTTTGAGAAATTCTTGCCTCAGATCTCTCTTTTGTTAAAAATTTTAGCAAAGCATTCTTACTAATTATCTTTGCCACCCGGAAGAAAATCTTATGAATAAAAATGAACTGAATGGCAATCCTGGGTTCCAGGAAGAATATATAGAAGTGTTTGGCGCAAAGGAACATAACCTGAAAAATATTGATATCTCCATCCCCAAAAACAGGTTGGTGGTAATTACCGGGATCAGTGGGAGCGGAAAATCTTCACTTGCTTTTGATACCATATTTGCAGAAGGCCAAAGGCGTTATATGGAAACATTTGGGGCTTATGCGAGGCAGTTTATTGGCGAAATGGAAAGGCCTGACGTTGACAAGATCACAGGTCTTTCTCCCGTTATTTCCATAGAGCAAAAAACCACCAATAAAAACCCTCGTTCAACTGTGGGTACTGTTACAGAAGTATATGATTTTTTGCGATTACTGTTTGCGCGCGCAGGTGAAGCCTATTCTTTTAATACTGGCAGAAAAATGGTTCGCTGGAGTGAAGATGAAATAGTGAATAATATATATAAAAGATTCGCTGAATTTAAGATCACTATTCTTGCTCCGCTTGTTCGTGGAAGGAAAGGTCATTACCGTGAGTTATTTGAAGAAGTCAGGAAAAAAGGTTTTTTAAAAGTCCGGGTAGATGGAGAAATAAAGGATCTTGTTCCAAAGATGCAGGTGGATCGTTATAAAATTCACGATATCGAACTGGTGATAGACAGGATGAAGGTCTCGAAAGATATGCGCACACGTATCAGTCAAAGTGTTCAACAGGCATTGAAGTCAGGTAAAGATCTGATGTTTGTTTCTTACGAAACAGATTTAAAATCTTCTGTATCCAAATTTGGTGAAGTGGCCTACAGTCGTTTATTAATGTGTGAAGAAACAGGTATTTCCTATGAAGAACCTTCGCCCAATTCTTTTTCTTTCAATTCACCTTATGGTGCATGCCCTGCATGCAAAGGATTAGGACAGGTTTATACGGTTGACCTGGAGGCGGTTATTCCCGATAACAGCAAATCAATCAATGAAGGTGGAATAGCTCCTCTGGGAGCCGAAAGAGAAGCCTATTTCTTTCGCCAGGTGCAAACTCTTGCAAAGAAAAATAAATTCAGTCTTGATAAACCTGTTAAAGATCTTTCTCCAAAAGCATTGAACCTTGTTTTATATGGAAGGGAAGAGGCAAATGGTACTGCTGAACTGGAGTTTGATGATGAAAAACTTGCGGGAAATGTTTATGATGAAGTTTTCGAAGGTGTAGTGAACCAGGTCAAGCGTTGGTTTGCCACCAGCACCAGTGAAGCCATCCAGCGATGGGCGGAAGGATTTATGCAATTGACTGTTTGTAAAACCTGTGAAGGAACCAGGTTGAAAAAGGAAAGCCTGTGGTTTAAGGTGGGTGAGAAAAATATTGCTGAATTAAGTGCAATGGATTTAGTGCAACTGCTGCATTGGTTTGATGGGTTGGAAGAGAAGTTATCTGCAAATCAAAAGATCATCGGCAAAGAAATCATTAAAGAAATAAGGGACAGGCTTAAGTTCCTGCTTGATGTTGGTCTTACCTATCTTTCACTGAACAGGCCAACGAGAACACTTAGTGGAGGTGAGTCGCAACGTATTCGGCTTGCCACCCAAATTGGCTCGCAATTGCAGGGCATTACCTATGTGCTGGACGAACCTTCTATAGGTTTACACCAGCGCGACAACCAGAGACTTATTTCCGCATTAAAGAATCTGAGAGATATTGGAAACAGCGTACTTGTGGTTGAACACGATAAAGATATCATGCTCGCAGCCGATCATTTAATTGATGTGGGTCCTAAAGCAGGTTTTCATGGCGGAAAAATAATGGCCCAGGGAACTCCAGCATTCGTGCTTTCTCATGATACACTTACAGCTCAGTTTTTAAATGGACTTAGAAAAATAGAAATACCTGCTGAAAGGAGAAAAGGTAATGGTAAGAACATTGAGATAAAAGGGGCCACAGGAAATAATCTTAAAAATGTATCAGTAAAATTTCCATTAGGAAAATTAATAGTTGTAACCGGAGTTAGTGGAAGCGGCAAATCAACTTTAATTAACGAAATACTTTATCCATTGCTTGCCAAACATTGTTATGGATCAAGAGGTAATGCACTTGCATATAAAAAAGTTACAGGACTTGAAAACATTGATAAGGTAATTGAGATCGATCAGTCGCCTATTGGTCGTACACCGCGAAGCAACCCGGCCACTTATTGTGGATTTTTTACGGAGATCAGAACCTTGTATGCATCCGTTCCCGAAGCAAAGATCAGGGGTTATGCTGCAGGAAGATTTTCCTTCAATGTAAAAAGCGGTCGGTGTGAAGTTTGTGAAGGCAGTGGTTTGCGAACCATTGAAATGAATTTTTTGCCCGATGTATATGTTCATTGCGAAAAATGCAATGGCAAAAGGTACAATCGCGAAACGCTGGAGATCAGGTATAAGGGAAAATCAATTTCTGATGTTTTGAATATGACGGTAGAAGAGGCAGTTGAATTCTTTCAAAACATTCCTTATATATACAGAAAAATAAAAGTGTTGCAGGATGTGGGTTTGGGTTACATAACCTTAGGG
>JAEZCV010000080.1 GCA_023429985.1 Bacteroidota bacterium
CCAGTACAGTATTTACAATGGTATTTCCAAGTTACCCACCAAAACCCGCGAAGCAAAAAAGCGCGATAACATAGCAGTGGTAGAACTTGCAGATGCATTGCATGAGAGGCTGGGAATGGCTCACCATTTCTTCCCATCAAGCGATTCTAAAATATTATAATAGCTCACATATCGGTCTTCATCAATTTCACCGGCAACAACGGCTGCTTTAATAGCGCATCCCGGCTCATTAATGTGTAAACAATCGTTGAACTGGCAGTTCTTTAACCTCAGTCTCATTTCGGGAAAATAACCCGACAACTCCTGCTTCTCAACGCCAATAATTCCAAATTCCTTCATGCCCGGAGTATCAATAATGCTTCCGCCAAATGGAAGATCAAACATTTCGGCAAATGTTGTTGTGTGCTGACCCTTTCCACTCCACCCACTTACATCCTGCGTTTTTAAATTTCCTTCCGGCAGAATTGTATTGATAAAAGTTGATTTGCCAACTCCACTATGTCCGCTTACCAATGTTATCTTATCTTTTAAAACATCCTTTATCTGGTCTTCAATTCCTTTTCCGGTTAAACTGGTTTCAATAACTGTATAACCTATCTTTTCGTAAACCGATTTCAGTTTTTCCAGTTTCAGCAATTCTTTTTCCTTATACAGGTCGGTTTTATTAAACATTACCATGGCCTTTACATGATACATCTCGCAGGTTACCAGAAAGCGATCGATAAAGCCGGGAGATGTGCGTGGCTCTTTTAAAGTGGCGATAAGTAACGACTGGTCAATGTTGGCTGCAACTATATGTTGCTGACTTTTTATGCGTGGCGATTGCCTGTTGATATAATTTTTCCTTTCTCTTATAGCACTGATGATAACTGCAGCATCGTTGGAACTTTCCTTTTCAAACTCTACCACGTCACCAACTGCTACCGGGTTGGTTGATGTAATGCCTTCCAGTTTAAATACACCTTTCATACGGGCATTCCACACCTTACCTTTTTCATCTTTTACAAGGTACCAGCTGCCCGTACTTTTATAAACTATTCCATGCATATCAGGGAAAGCTACGTAATAATGTAAATTTTATAAACTGTTCAATAAAAACAAAGAATAAAGCAGCCAGGATGAAATAGACATAAAGTTCGTCAAACCTTTCTCTTGTTATCACTTCCACTTCCGATTTCTCCAGAAGATCTATCTGGTCGTAAATTTTTTGCAGGCTTTCTGCATTGGTGGCCCGGAAGTAGGATCCACCGGTTTGCTCTGCAATTCTTCGCAACAATCCTTCATCTAAAAATGCACTGCTTTGTGAGCGGGGAACGTTTTCGCTAATACCACCTCCCGAAGCACCCATGCCAATGGTATACACTTTTACATTCTTTGACTTTGCAATTTCCAATGCTGTAAACGGATCAATGATTCTGGTTTCAGGTGGCTGCTCGTTTCCATCGGTTAATAAAATAATAACCTTCGAACGCGACTTACTGCTGCTTAACCTGTCAACCGATGTTGCCAATCCTTCACCTATCACTGTTCCATCCATCAACATTCCCGGGGTAATGGCCCTTATATGCTCCATCAAGGCTGCATGATCTGTTGACAAAGGAAATTGCGTAAAACTTTCTCCGGCAAAAACTACCAATCCAATCTGGTCAACCGGCCTGCCTTTAACAAAATCGGCAGCCATTTGCCGGGCAACAGATAAACGGTTGGGTGAAAAATCCTGCGACAACATACTGCCACTGACATCCATACATAAAATGATGTCAATGCCTTCCCCTTTATTCTTGGATGAAACATTTCTTAGTTGTGGCCTTGCCAGTGCAAGTAAAATACAACCCAAAGCAAGCAGGCGAAACCAGAATGGAATATGCCTCGTATAATTTCTTGCAGTTTTAACTTTGAACCATGTTAATGAAGAAACCATCATGGCCGCACGCTTCCTGTTCGATTTGAAATAGATCCATGCAATTACAGGCAGCATTAAAAGGAAGGGCAGAACCCATATATACCTGAACTCAATATTTTCAAACCAGTTGTACAGCATTAATTCTTTTCTATGGCTGATATATATTGTTTAACGATAACGGATGCTTCAGTTTTTTCCTCTGAAGCAGCATCAAACTTCGCATATTTTGCAAGGTCAGCTAATTTCAAAACCTGTGCTATTGCAATATGTTGTTCCTGGCCAACGGAAAGATCTTTCAATCTTACAACAAGGTCGCCGGTTGTTTTAGAGAAAGAACGGATGTCTTTCTTTTCTGAAAGGTATTCACGCAGCACCTGGACCAGTCCTGTAAAAAATATTTTTGATTCTGTATTTGCATCAAGTGCAGATAAATTTCGCATGGCCTTTTTATAGGGATCTTCCGTCAAAACCTTTTTCTCTGCCCTACCACCTTTTGAACCCGGAAAAAACAACCTGAAAAGCAACAGCAGCAAGGCAAACAAAAGTACATACCAGTACCAGTTAGGGCGCTGAGGCTTTGGTACGTCCAGAATATCTTTTATATCGTGGTATTCCTGGTCAGGGTCCATGGGACTATAACCCACTTCCATTTTTATTGGCTCTGTTCTGGCATTGAGTAATGCAAGAGAAGGGAGAAACCAGCTTCCGCTATCCCAGCTGGTGATCACTACTACCTGCTCCAGCCTTAATCCACTGAATGAGGCAATGCTATCAACAGGATGTCGATGCAGTACTTCAAAATGAGGCAATGAATCAAAAAAAGGAAATTGAATGATGCGCGACGCAGGAATAACTACTTCAAGTTTTAGATCTACAGGTTCGCCAATAACGATACTATTCTTATTAACGCTTGCTTTAAATGATATCACCTGGGAATGAACATTCCCAAAAAGCAGCAATAAAAATATCATCAATAGAACCTTATGCTTCATTATTTATTTCTGCTGATAAAAAATCGCTGGAGCACCCGAACAAAATCTTCATCTGTTTTTACATGAAGCAGGTCGCTCCCGGCCTTTCTGAATGCTTCTTTTGCATAATCTGTTTGCCTGAAAAATTCCTTTTCATATTCATACCTCACGAGCTCACTTCCTGTATCTACCCATTGCTGTTCACCTGTTTCTGCATCTTCAACATGCAACAGGCCAACATTTGGAAGGTAGCGATCCATCCTGTCGTACAATTTAATTCCAATCATATCATGTTTATTCCCGGCAACTCTTAGTGCATGATGATAATTGGCATCTATAAAATCACTCAAAATAAAAGCAATACTTTTTTGCCGGGTAGTATTGGTAAAATATTTCACTGCTTTTGAAAGGTCAGTTCGTTTTTTCTCGCTTTGAATGGAAAGTAATTCACGAACAATATACAGTGCCTGCTTCCGTCCTTTTCGTGGTGGAATGTATTTTTCAATTTTATCGCTGTATAGGATCACCCCAACCTTGTCGGCATTGTTAACCGCGGAAAAAGCAATTACCGCTGCAATTTCAATAGCCAGTTCCTTCTTGCTGGTTTCAAGTGTACCAAACAGCGAACTTGCACTAACATCAACCAGTAACATTACCGTCAGTTCTCTTTCTTCTTCAAATACCTTGCTGTAGGGATGTCCGAAACGCGCGGAAACGTTCCAGTCAATAAACCTGATATCATCACCGGCAGCATATTCACGCACTTCTTTAAATGCCATTCCTTTTCCTTTGAAGGCACTATGGTATTCACCTGTAAAAAGATCGGTTGTAAGCTTTTTGCTTTTGATCTCCAGGTGCCGAACCTTTTTTAATATTTCAGGAATGGTTAACAAATCAGGGAAGATTGATCTTTTGAATGATCTGTTCAATAATATTTTCTACCGAAACATTTTCGGCTTCAGCTTCGTAAGTTAATCCAATGCGATGGCGCAAAACATCATTACATATAAACCTTACATCTTCAGGAATAACATACCCGCGCTTATTTAAAAATGCCTGGGCCTTTGAAGCCAGGGCAAGGTTTATACTGCCGCGAGGTGACGAACCATAGGAGATCAAAGGCTTTAATTTTTCCAGTCCGAATTGAGCCGCATCGCGTGTAGCAAAAACAATATCAAGAATATATTGTTCCACTTTTTCATCCATATAAATATCACGTACCATTCTTCTTGCCTCCAGAATCTCATTCACCGACACCACCTGGCTTACAGAGGGATAGCTCATTCCCTGTACATTCTGCCTGATGATCAGCTGCTCTTCTTCCCTTGAAGGATATCCAACAACCACTTTCATAATAAAACGGTCAACCTGCGCTTCGGGCAGCGGGTAGGTTCCTTCCTGCTCCAATGGATTCTGGGTGGCCAAAACCAGAAAAGGTTCATCCAGCTTGTAAGTAGAATCACCAATGGTTACCTGTCTTTCCTGCATTGCCTCCAGCAGGGCACTTTGAACTTTTGCGGGGGCACGGTTGATCTCATCTGCCAGGATAAAATTGGCGAAAATGGGACCTTTGCGCACAACAAATTCATTTTTTTGCTGGTTGTAAATGAGAGTACCTATCACGTCGGCCGGGAGCAGGTCGGGGGTAAACTGTATCCTGCTGAATTGAGCATGAATAGCCTGTGCAATTGATTTAATGGTTAATGTTTTAGCCAGGCCGGGAACGCCCTCAAGCAATACATGCCCATTGCTTAATAAACCAATCAGCAGCCTGTCAAGCATGAACGACTGCCCAATGATCACTTTTCCTACCTCCTGCCTTAACGTATCTATAAACCTGCCGGTGTATTGAATTTTTTCATTCAGCAACCGTATGTCTTCTGAAGTTCTTACCATAACTAAGGTTTAGGTTGTTTGGACATTTGCAAATAATAAGCCTAAAAAAGGAAAATTATAGAAATTAGTCTTTTCAAAATCATTTATCAATATAATAACTCATAAATCAAAAACGTTTTGGCATTATCTTTAACCGAATAAAATAAACTCATATGAAACACCTCTTAACTTTAATAGTGCTTGCTTTTGCTTTTTCTGCCTGTAAAAAAGATGATCCTATAGTGGTAAAAACCAACACCGAATTAATTACTGCCGGTTCCTGGTATTTTGATGAAGGAGGAATTGATAATAATGGAGATGGATCAATTGATATTCAAATGGGAGCTGGTTTTATTGATGCCTGCATACTCGACAACTACTCTACATTTATGGCTGGAGGAACAGGCGTTGCCAATGAAGGCCCTACCAAATGCGACCCGGCTGACCCTCAAAGCACGCCTTTTACCTGGACCTTTGTAAACAACGAAACTGAAATAAGCTTTATTGGCATGAATATGTTTGGCTTAGGAAGCAATTTTGAAATTGCCGCCTTAACTGAAACTAAACTAGGCTTAGCAAAGGATACTACCATGCCGGGCTTCCCGGTTCCGGTAACTTTAATTGCCAACTTCAAACATTAATCAAAAATCATTATTCATAATATGCCGGGTAGTACCGGCATTTTTTTTATGAAAGATATTTGGCAACAATGGGAAGCCTTCTTCCTGTTCCAAATGCTTTGCTGCTAACCCTTATAATTGGACAAAACTGGTTGCGTTTATATTCATTCATATTTACCAGGCGCAGAATCCTGTTCACCAGGTTTTCATCATATCCTTCAGCCATTATTTCCCTGGGACCTTTTCTTAATTCAATATAATGAAACAATACCTGGTCAAGAATATCGTAATCAGGAAGGGAATCGCTGTCCTTTTGCCCCGGCCTTAACTCCGCAGAGGGTGCTTTAGTTAAAATATTAACCGGGATGATTTCTTTATTTCGATTAATAAATTTTGCGAGTGCATAAACCTGGGTCTTATACAGGTCGCCCAAAATGCTCAACCCTCCGGCCATATCGCCGTAAAGCGTACCATAGCCGGTTGCCAGTTCGCTTTTATTGGAAGTGTTAAGCAGGATGTACGAAAACTTATTGGCAAGTGCCATCAGCAGGTTTCCCCTTGTTCTGCTTTGAATATTTTCTTCTGTAACACCAAATGAACTATCTCCAAAAACGGGTTGCAATGTTTCAAGAAAACTGTGGTAAACATTTTTTATAGGAATGATATTGAATTTATTTCCCAGGTTTTTACTTAAGGCTTCGGCGTCGGAAATAGAATGATCGGAAGAAAATTCTGAAGGCATCAGCAATACATGAACATTTTCTTTACCCAAAGCTTCAACTGCCAGCGCCTGAACCACAGCACTGTCGATTCCGCCACTTGCCCCAAGCGTAGCTTTAGCAAAACCCATCTTTCCAAAATAATCACGTATACCTAAAACAAGTGCATCGTGTATTTCGCCGATGTTTTTTTCATCTCTCAAAAAATCCAGGATATTACTGTTTCGTCCCACATCTGCAGCAGAATAATAGTAAGTTTTGTTTTCAGGGGCTTCCTCGCAACCTGGTTCAATACAAAGTTCTTCAAGATCAAACATGGCTTCGTCTTCCTCAAAATATTTCATTTCCTTCACCATTCTTCCATGTGCATCGTATACAAGACTTCCTCCGTCGAAAACAATGTCGGTTTGCGCGCCAACAGTGTTGCAATAGAACATGGGGATGCGGTATTTGGATGTATGTGCTTCCATGATACTTCTTCTTACCACATCTGCAGCATAATTATAAGGTGAAGCCGAAAGGTTAAGCATTAGATCCGGCGATTCATTTATTAATACTTCCATTGGCGTGATGCGGTATAAAGGATTGTCGCCAAGGTTCCAGATATCTTCACAAATAGTTATGGCCAGCTTCTTTCCTTTAAAGGAAACACATTGCCAGTTGAAGGCAGGTTCGAAATACCGGTTTTCATCAAATACATCGTAAGTGGGCAATAAGGTTTTGTGTATCTCGGCCTTAACTTCATTTTCATAAAGAAAAAAAGCAGCATTGAACAGGTCTTTACCTTCAACAACCGGGTTGCGTGCCGGACTTCCAATCAGCACGGCAATATCGTTGGTATGCATTTTAATTTCATTTACCGATGCATAACATTTGTTGATGAAATCTTCGAATTCAAGAAAATCGCGCGGTGGGTAACCACAAATACAGAGTTCGGGAAATAGAACAAGATCGGCGCCCTTAATTTTAGCTTTTTTTATAGCAGAAATGATCTTTTCGGTATTAGCTTCAAAATTTCCAATATGATAATTTTGCTGCGCGAGGAATATCTTCATCTTCAGTTTATAAATCTTAGTTTTCAAAGTTCAGTAATAAAATATTAACCAAGCCGTTTTATACCATGCGATCAATATTAGTTTTGTTTTTCTTCTTTTTGATGCTTTCCTGCAACCAGGGTACAAATGCTCCCGATGTTGATAAAGTTGAAATACCCATGAAAAGATTTGAAAAAAGTTTTTTCAGTATTGATACAGCCAACCTTTTACCAGGCTTTCAAAAACTAAGTTCAGAGTACCCGCGCTTTTTTCCCTATTTCATGAACGGAATTCTGCATATTCCTGCCCGTATGGAAGGCGACAGCCTTGAACCGCAGGCAGCCTATGCTTACAGGCAAATCATTTCAAGCTACCGCCCCATTTATGATTCGCTGATGCTTAAATACAATGATTTTGATAAAACAAAAGAAGCTATTGAAAAAGCATATGCTTATGTAAAACATTATTATCCTAACTATAATATCCCGGAGTTGATCAGTTTTATTGCCACTTTTGATGCTCCCGGAATTATTCTTACTCCCGAATATCTTGGCATTGGACTGCACCAGTTTGCAGGAAAGAATTTTTCGGTTTACCAGGATCCCCAGCTGATTGAAATGTATCCTGTTTATATTTCCAGGAGATTTGACCAGGAATACATCCCTTCTGCAGCCATGAAAGCCGTGGCAGACGATATTTATCCCGATTCAAGTGCGGGCAGCCAGTTAATTGAACAAATGATTGAAAAAGGAAAACAATGGTACCTGGTAAAAAAATTTCTTCCCGAATCACACGACACCTTAATTACTGGTTATACCCAAAAACAATTGAACTGGGTAACAGAAAATGAAGGAAATGTTTGGGGATACATTACAGCCAACCACGATATCTATACGATAGATCCAACTATAGTGCAGGATTTTATTGGCGAAGGCCCCTTTACCAGGGGTATGCCCGAAACGCATTCTCCGGGAAATATAGGCCAGTGGATAGGTTTAAGAATTGTACAGGCCTTTGTTGAAAAAAATGATGAACTATCATTACAGCAGGTGTTAAACACACCGGCGGCAACCATTTTCCAGGGATCTAAATACAAACCAAGGTAAACTTAGGATTAATTGTATTTGAATGGAGTGATCATATCAAATGCAGGAATGTTTACGGTGAACACTTCCTTGTTATGAAGGTTCTCCATAATATAGGTTCCGTGCATACGCCCTACTTCGGTATGAAGATTACACCCGCTAACATACTGGTATTCTTCCCCGCTGCTGATAACAGGCTGCATTCCTACAACACCTTCACCTTCCACTTCGCGGTAAGTTCCATCGCTGTCGAAAATATTCCAGTGCCGGCTGTGCAGTTTCACCGGGAAAGAATTGTGATTCTCTATAGTGATGCGGTAAGCAAACATATATTCCGACTGCAGCGGATTGGAATAATCCTGTTGATAGAACGTCTCCACGCTTACTTTAACCCCTTCCGAAATCATGCTGACCATACAATTGAATTTGATAAAGATAAAACAAAGTTGCTGCCACAAATTATCCCTTAAATTATTGGAGTAAAACTTTCTACATGAACTATTTTTGCGGCACAAAAACCTCGGCACATTTTTTAAATTTTTAGCCGTTGAAAATCGTATCAAAGCTATAATTCATTGATACTTACCTGAAATTAAAATAATTATATATGAAAATTGCAGTTGCGAAAGGAGATGGGATAGGTCCGGAGATTATGGATGCGGTACTGAAGATCTTTGATGCGAATAAACTCGACCTCCAGTACGAATTTGTGGAAATGGGAAAATGGGTGTTCGATAAGGGGTTTTCGAATGGGATGACCCCAGAAGCGCAGGCCACTATTGAAAAACTGGGCATCCTCTTTAAAGGTCCCATGGAAACACCAAAAGGGAAAGGCGTAAAAAGTGTGAATGTAACAGCGCGCAAAACATGGAATACCTATGCTAACAACAGGGTTTTCAAATCATTACATGGTGTTGATACGGTTTTCAGCAAAGCCGGAATTCCAATTGATGTTACTATTGTCAGGGAAAATATAGAAGATACCTACGGTGGAATCGAGCATATGCTTACCCACGATGTAGCCCTCAGCCGCAGGTTCATCACCCGCCAGGGCAGCATGCAGGTAATTCGTTATGCTTTTGAAATGGCCAGGCAAAAAAATGCAAAACGCATTACCTGCGGCCATAAAGCCAACATCATGAAGCTTACCGACGGGCTTTTCCTTGAATGTTTCTATGAAGTGGCAAAAGAATATCCCGAACTGAAAGCAGACGATAAGATCGTGGATGACCTGGCCATGCAACTAGTTGTAAGACCCGACCAGTTTGATGTGGTGGTGATGACCAACCTTCAGGGTGATATCATATCTGATCTTTGCGCCGGCCTGGTTGGCGGACTGGGTTTTGCTCCTTCCGCGAACATTGGCGACCATATTTCCATTTTTGAGGCTGTACATGGAACAGCACCGGACATACAGGGTAAGAACATTGCCAACCCAACGGCTTTGTTGTTAAGCGGATTAGCCATGCTACGTCACCTTGGCTTTATGGAAAATGCAGCTATTATTGAAAATGCACTTCTTTATACACTTGAGCAGGGCGTAAGAACCGGCGATTTTGGCGATCGCAGCAAACCTGCCTCCAACACTACCGAATTTGCAGAAGCAATCATCGCCAATTTTGGAAAATCGCCACAAATGGGGGCCCGCAATGCCGGACTAAACAAACCTATTACACCTGCTGTATGCCTTTTAGATAAAAACCCAATGATGGTTTCAAAGGAAATGGAGGAAGAAGAAATTGTAGGCGTTGACATGTTCATTGAAAGTTCGGAACAACCCAACCTGGTAGCCGATAAATGCCTTAAACTTACTGGCGACCTGTTTAACCTGGTTACTATTAGCAACCGCGGTACACAGGTGTGGCCCAAAGGATCGGTTTACACCAATCTTGTTAACCAGTATTGCTGCCGTTTTGAAAGCACAGGAGGTGGTGCCGTTACCCAAACCGATATTATTGAACTTTACAAAAGATTGTCGGCCGACTTTAAAATTTGCTCTACGGAGCTGTTGAACGAATGGAATGGAAAGAAAGCTTACAGCCTGGCGCAGGGACAATAATTAGCTAATTTGTTAATTGGGAAATTGGAAAATGAGGGTCAACCTCAAATTTTCCAATTTCCCAATTTTCAAATTTTCAAATTCTTAAATCCTTCTTTCTCCAAAAACACCTTCATCTTCTCCCTCTGGTCGCCCTGGATAATGATCTCTCCATCCTTAACCGATCCACCCGTACCACAAAAATTTTTCAATTTCTTACCTAAAGCCTGGAGGTCTTCATCGGTACCAATAAATCCAAGTACAAGTGTAACCGCTTTGCCACCCCTGTTCCTGGTTTCATATTTTATTTGAAGTTTTTGTTGGGAATGCGGTAGTGTTTCCTGAATTTCTTCCGGTTCCTCATTAAAACGAAATGAAGGATCGGTGCTGAAAACGAAACCATTCTTATCGGGTTTGTTCTTTTTTGACATGGATGAAATTTTAAATGATCACTGCCTTCAGGCTAAGGTCTAAACTGCGGGCCTGGTGAATTAAACCACCTATGCTTACATAATCAACACCAGTGGCAGCATAAGCTTCAATGGTATTGAAATTAATTCCACCGCTGGCCTCCGTTTCAAATTCCTTGTTGATGATGTTTAATGCTTCAGCAACTTTTTCGGGAGAAAAATTATCAAGCATTATGCGATGGATCTTTCCTTTTCCAACTGCCACTGCTTTTCTTACATCCTCAATACTTCTTGTTTCCACTTCAATTTTCAAATGCGGTTGAAATGTTTTTACATAATGATCGGCTCTTTCAATTGCCTTTTCAATACCGCCGGAATAATCAATATGATTGTCTTTAAGCATGATCATATCATACAAGCCAAAGCGATGATTGATTCCACCTCCAATTCGAACGGCTTCTTTTTCAAGCAGCCGGAAATTGGGCGTGGTCTTTCTTGTATCGAGCAGGCGTGTGGAATAGCCTTCCAGTTTTTTTGAATATTGATGTGTGAGTGTTGCAATGCCACTCATTCGCTGCATGATGTTTAAAACAAGACGTTCCAGTTTCAGTATGGTATGAACATAGGCTTCCACTTCAAAACCAAGGTCACCAAACTTCATAACCTCACCATCCTTCATAAATTTTCGAAAAACACAGGAAGGTTCAAAATGCTGAAATATCTTTTCGGCTGCATCAATTCCTGCAAGAATACCATCTTCCTTAATTTTCAAAACTGCCTTTCCTTTTACATCGGAAGGGATACAGGAAAGTGTGGAGTGATCTCCTTCACCAACATCTTCATTCAAAGCCAACTCAGCCAGCCGGATAAGCCTTGCATCAAAATCATTCATAAAGCAAAAATATGGAAGGAGAAGATGGAATAAAAAACCCCGGATTTCCGGGGGTATGATTTAAGAGGCCTGGAACCTGATTTCCTTAACCAGTTGCCGACCATTCTTTGTTTTCATGAATACCGTTGTTCTGTAATTACCTGAGCGTGTTTGCAAGGTGCCAATACAAAACTGGCTTCCTTTATTATCGCCTTTATGCGTTACCACAAAATTCTTTACACCGTTAGTGGTAAAGAAATCCTGTAAGATCACAATTGCCTGCGCACGGCTGTAACTGTTACTTTTATCCGGTAATGAAATTTCAATATTATCATCTACGTATTTGGCGAGTTCTGTTGCATTTCCTGTTCTCAAAGAATTGATCACATCATCAAGTCCCGACATGGATTTCACTGCAAAGGCAGAAAATAACATGAAGGCGGCTAAAAGGGTAAAAATCTGTTTCATAAAACTGAACCTGGTTCGTGCCTGCATGAGCGAATTGTGTGCCATAAGCTTGGTGGTTGGCTGATTAAAGAACTAAATTAAACAAAACATTACGTTTTTATAGCTTTGCACACTTTACCTAATTTTAAAGAATGCCTGAAAAGAAGATAATCCTGGTAATTATGGATGGCTGGGGACTGGGCCAGATACCGGCTGCAGATGCAATTCAACACGCTAACACTCCCTTTGTAAGCAGTTTATACGGAAAATTTCCCAACACAACTTTAACAACCTGCGGTGAAGCTGTAGGACTTCCCGATGGACAAATGGGTAATTCGGAAGTTGGACATCTGAACCTGGGAGCCGGCAGAATTGTATACCAGGAACTTCAAAGGATTAATGTTGCCATCAGGGAAGGGTTTCTGGCAACCAATGAAAAATTGCTAAACACCATTCAATATGCTAAAACACATAACAGGCCTTTACATCTTTTAGGTTTGGTTAGCAATGGTGGCGTTCATTCGCATATTAATCACCTGAAAGCAATTCTTGATATTTGTGCAGCACATGGATTGAGTAATGTTTTTGTTCATGCTTTTACCGATGGCCGCGATTGTGATCCGAGAAGTGGTTTGCTTTTTCTTGATGAATTACAAAACCACATGAAAACAAGTGTAGGGCAGATCGCAACCCTCAGCGGCCGCTATTATGCTATGGACAGGGATAACAGGTGGGAAAGAATTCAATTAGCTTATGATGCCATGGTGAAAGGCGAAGGCATCCACATTAAAAATTCACTTGAGTACATTCGTGAATCTTATGTGCAGGGTGTAACAGATGAATTTCTTTTACCTGCAGTTATTACAAATGAAGAGGGACATCCCCTTGTAAATATTAATGAAGGTGATGCAGCACTTTGTTTCAATTTTCGTACAGACAGGTGCCGGGAAATTACAAAGGCATTAACACAGGTGGACTTCCCGCAATACCAGATGCATAAAATGCATTTGAATTATACAACCATGACGGAATATGATGCAACCTATGAAAATGTTAATGTGATTTTTGAAACGGATAATTTGAACAATACCATGGGCGAGGTTTTGGAAAAGAATGGGCTTCGCCAGATAAGGATAGCAGAAACTGAAAAATACCCCCACGTAACATTTTTCTTCAGTGGTGGCAGGGAAAAAACTTTTGAAGGCGAACAAAGGATCATGGCACCTTCACCAAAAGTTGCCACTTATGATCTGAAACCTGAAATGAGCGCTTACGAAATTACAGCGGCCATTATTCCCGAGATCAATAAAAAACAGGCAGATTTTATTTGCCTTAATTATGCCAATGCCGATATGGTGGGACATACAGGAATCTGGCCTGCTGCCATCAAAGCAGTTGAAACTGTTGACAACTGCGTGCAACAGGTGGTAACAGCTGCTCTTGAAAACAATTACACTGTTTTTCTTACCGCAGATCATGGCAATGCCGATTTTATGATCAACAGCGACGGATCGCCCAATACAGCGCATACCCTGAACCCGGTGCCATTATTTATTATAGATAATAACTTCAAAGGGCATGTAAGGAAGGGAAAACTGGGCGACCTTGCCCCTACCATGCTATATATGATGGGAATAGAAATTCCGGCGGAAATGACCGGAAATATTTTGATTGATTAACACCTTTGAATGAAACACTGGATTTATTTTACAATATTTTTTCTTGCTTCAACAGAACTAACGGCACAGGATACACTAAAGAACGATAATCTTGACGAGGTCCTTATTTACTCAAATAAGTTTGCGGAAAGAAGGAAAAACCTGGTGCAGAAAATTGAAGTGGTTACTGCAAAAACAATTGCATTCCTTAACACCCAAAACACAGGCGACCTGCTGATGCAGTCGGGAAATGTATTTGTTCAGAAAAGCCAGCAGGGTGGCAGCAGTCCTGTAATACGTGGATTTGAAGCCAGCAGGGTTTTGCTGGTAATTGATGGCATAAGAATGAACAACGCTATTTACAGGTCGGGGCATTTACAGAATGTAATTACCGTTGACCAGAATATGCTGGAGCGTATTGAAATATTATATGGTCCATCGTCAACTATTTATGGAAGCGATGCATTAGGGGGAGTTGTTCATTTAAGAACAAAAGCGCCGCGGCTTTCTGTTGATGGAAAATCAGCCATATCCGGATCGGCATTTACCCGGTATAGTTCTGCCAATAATGAAAAAACTTTTCATGCAGACCTGAACATCGGCGGCAAAAAATTTGCCTGGCTGCAATCTTACAACTTCAGCGATTTTTCTGATCTAAGAATCGGCGATAATGATCATCCCGACTACCCCGGCTTTGGAAGAAGAAATGAATACGTTACCAGGATCAATGGAATGGATTCAATTGTTAAGAATAAAGATAACAGGATACAAAAATTTTCGGGCTATACACAATGGGACATGATGCAGAAATTTCTTTTTGCGCCATCCGAAAAAAGCAGTCATCTTTTGAATCTTCAATACTCAGGATCATCTGATATTCCCCGGTACGACAGGCTGCAGGATGTAAGAAATGGAGCATTAAGATTTGCTGAATGGTATTATGGTCCGCAAAACAGGTTGCTGGCAGCATATGAATTTAACAGAACAAAACTTTGGTGGTTCAACGAATTCAGAACGATACTGAGTTATCAGCATGTTAAGGAAAGTCGCCACCAGCGCAGTTACAGATCCGATCTTCTGGAAAACAGGAAGGAAGCTGTGGATGTTGCAGGAATAACCATTGACGGAAGAAAACTATGGAGTAAGCATGAATTAACGGTTGGCGTGGATGCACAATTCAATTTTGTAAATTCTAAAGCACATGCTGCGAACATTCAAAACGGTTCCATATCCAAACTGGATTCACGCTATCCGAATGGCGCTAATAAAATGATACTGGCAGGTGTATATGGGCAACATGTTTTTAAGTTCGGAAATGGAAAATTTGTATTGAATGATGGCTTGCGATTACAACTAACAAGTTTGCGTTCAACCATTGCAGATAATTCTTTTTTTAATTTTCCGTTTACCGAAATGGAGCAGGAGAACATGGCACTAACCGGTAACATCGGACTGGTTTATATGCCAACTCTAAACTGGAGGTTCACAACAGGATTGTCTACAGGTTTTCGCTCTCCCAATATTGACGACCTGGGAAAGATCTTTGAATCTAATTCTGCATCGGCACAGCTTATACTTCCCAACCCCAACATTAAACCGGAATATACCTATAACGCGGATTTAAATGTTGCATACAGGCAACCAACATTCAGTCTGGAGGCAGGTGTATTCCTAACAAGATTTCAAAATGCTATAGCACTTGCTCCTTTTAGTTATAATGGTGAAGATTCGGTGATGTTCAATGGAGCTATGAGTGCTGTATTTGCGAATCAGAATATAAATAAGGGAAGTTTGTGGGGCATGCATGCAGGATTTGACATGAAGCTCAGTACCTATATAAATCTTGCGGGGAATATCAATTATACGCATGGGAGACTGGAACCTGCATCAAAAGAAAAAATTCCTATGGACCATATTCCACCTGTATTTGGCAAAGCCTCGCTGAAATATATAAATAAAGGCCTGAACCTCGACCTCTACACCATTTTCAATGGCTGGAAAAGAATAGATGATTATAATCCCAGCGGTGAGGATAATGCCCAATATGCCACGGCAGGTGGCACGCCATCATGGTTTACAATTAATTTTAAAGCGGGCTATCAGCTGCAGAATTGGACCCTTCAGGCAGGAATGGAAAATATTCTTGACCGTAATTACAGGGTTTTTGCTTCCGGGTTTTCTTCAGCCGGAAGGAATGTTATTCTGGCACTGAGGTACCAGCTGTAGTAGTTGAAAGTTGATGAACTGCAGTTCAACCACTATTCAACCACCATTCAACCACCATTCAACAACCATTCAACCACCGTTCAACCAAGAACCAACCCCTCTTCCGCCCCCAATTTTCATGTCATAGCTATGTATTTTCCCCTTCGGAGCAGCATTTGAGTTAAAAATTTGTCTTAATTTACAGGCAACCCCCCAAGCTAAAATATGACAGAGGAAGCCCTTTTACAAGGATGTGTAAATAACAACGCTGCGGCACAAAAAGCACTTTATGAAAAATTCAGTGCTAAAATGCTGGTAGTTTGTTACCGCTATGCTCATCATAGGGAAGATGCCGAGGATATGCTGCAGGAAGCATTTATCAAGATCTTTTCGCAGATACATACTTTCGAAAGCCGTGGTGCTTTGGAAGGCTGGATCAGGAGGATTGTGGTGCATACCTGCATAAATATCCTGAAGAAAAACAAGCGTTTCAATGAGAGCGTAGATATCATATATGCTAATGGGTTACAGGTTAGAGAAGAATCCATACCATCCATCATTCAGGCTAAAGAAGTAGTTGAATGTATCAGGATGTTACCTATCGGATACCGGACGGTTTTAAACCTATATGCAATTGAAGGTTTCTCGCACAAGGAAATCGCTTCCATGCTCGACATTGAAGAAAGCACCAGCCGAAGCCAGTATACCAGGGCAAAGGCCATGCTGGAAGATGTGCTGGTAAAGAAAAGGATTTTGTATAAACCAAAAACGCAGCATTATATAACTGCTACCGGAAGATGATGCTGGTCCGTAAACCGTGATTGTTATGGAGAAGAATTTTACTAATGAAAACTTTGAGAATTTCCTTCAGCAAAATGCTGATGGCCTCCGTATGCGGCCTTCAGAAAAGGTCTGGAAGAACATCTCCAAAAAACTGAACCGCCGCAAAAAAAGGATGGGTTTTGCTATAGGCTCCCTTCTACTGGCCATTTCCACTATCGGCTATTTTGCCCTGGAACCGGGAACATCAACCCTTCCATCAGGTAGGGAAACAGCCAGCCAGGATCAGCACCATACAGCAAATGGTTCATCTTCCCAATCAACTGCAGAAGATAATAACCCTTCTCCCACCCTATCCGAACCTCACAGCCAGGCATCCCATCAGCCCTCCCTATCGGCAAATGCCGATTCAAGAGGCTTGGTGATACCAATGACATCTTCACCGCTGGCCTCCAGCTATAATTCCAACCTGCATAACAGTGGAAACCTGGCAATTAACCAGGCTGAAAATTTTAATTCCACAGCATCAATTGTAGCTGAAACTGATGTTTTTGAAGCCACTATTATT
Organism: Bacteroidota bacterium; assembly: GCA_023429985.1. GTDB lineage: Bacteria > Bacteroidota > Bacteroidia > Chitinophagales > Chitinophagaceae > Flavisolibacter. Next base: position 17,185 of record JAEZCV010000080.1, read on the forward strand.
GATAACGATCCTGAATTGGAACCAGGGAACAGTGAAGAAAGAGAAAGAGAAAGAGAAAGAGAAAGAGAAAGAGATATATATCCCCAGACCATTGAAAGCGTGGTAAACCTGGTAACCAAACCTTTGAAGAAAAAAACTTCTTTACAGTTCTATTTCACACCAACTATAAGTTACAGGCGTTTATCTGAAAATAAATTCTTCCTGCAGGAACAGAATAATGGAACTGATGTGGATGTAAATAATAATGTTACACATAAACCCGATATGGGCTTTGAACTGGGAATGGCAGCCAGGTACCAGTTATCAGATAAATTCAGGTTAAGGGCAGGTTTCCAGTTCAATATTAACCGGTACGATATTAAAGTCTTTAATTCATCCGCTGCCGTTACCACTGTTTTGCTAAATTCCCCTGGCAACCGGGTGGATACCATCAGCTCTTTAACCAGGCATAGTAACGTAGGGGCAGGAACTGGCGACTGGCTGGAGAATTTCTATTTCCAGCTATCTATGCCGCTGGGCGTTGAATATATTATTGCAGGAAACGATAAAGTGAAATTTGGAGTTGGCGCCTCATTGCAACCTACCTATATGATTGGTGAAAAATCATATATGATCACCCACGATTTTAAATCTTATACACAGGTTCCATCTCTGGTAAGGCATTTTAATATCAATACAGGTTTGGAAACCTTTGTGGAATATTCAACAGGAAGACTTAACTGGCAGATCGGGCCCCAGTTCCGTTACCAGCTGCTTTCCAGCTTCGACAAAGCTTACCCTGTAAAAGAACACCTTTTTAATTATGGATTGAAGGTGGGCATTTCGCTCAACAACGATCAATAACCCCTGCTAATTGCTTATTTAAACCCTGCAACATAAGTTCGCAGGGTTTCGTTTTATACAGGATCGTAATTTTATCAAATGAACAAGATTACAGCTTTGCTTATTATATTTTTTATTGCCGGGTGTAAAGAAAAAAAGCCCGATAAGCATATCGATGTTTTTCCCGCACTTTCTTTTATTAAAGGTCAAATCAGGCAGGTGGATTCCTCTTTATACCGCATTGTTGTAATTAAAACCGAGAACAACAAATCCGACACCAGTTATGCAAAAAGAGAGGAATTCGGAATGCTTGCAAAAGATTTTACTGATCTCCCCGACATTGGGTCCGATAAACTAAAGAATGATTATGAAGAAACCCAGTTTTACGATGAAACCCTGCAGAGTGTGATACTTACCTATATCGCCAACGAAAAAGATAATGAAGTGCAAAGGCAGGACGTAATTATTGACCAGGCAAATGCCGCCGGTTTAAACGATGTTGAAACCATTATTGTACATACAATTGAAAACAAAAGAAAAACAACCATTTCCAAAAATCTTGTATGGTATGCAAATAAAAAGTTTACAGTAATTACAAAAACAAATAAAGGTGATGAAGCGGAAAAAATAAGCAAGCTTGAAGTGATATGGAATGACGAGGATCTGGCAAATGCAATGAATTGATGAACCAGGAAACCTTTCAACATATTGCTTCTTCCCTACCTTCTTTTCCCGGCATATATAAATATTACGATGCAGGAAATAATCTTATATATGTTGGAAAGGCAAAGAATATTCGTAAAAGAGTAAGCTCTTATTTTAATAAAACCCTTGCCAGTTATAAAACCCATGAACTGGTAAAAAGAATTGAACGAATAGAATTTACCATTGTCAATTCGGAACAGGATGCTTTTTTACTGGAGAATTCTCTCATTAAACAATTTCAACCCCTTTTTAATATTAACCTTAAGGATGACAAAACATATCCTTATATCGTAATCAAAAATGAAAATTTTCCCCGGGTTTATCTTACACGCCAGAAACTGGATGATGGCGCACAATACTTCGGGCCTTATACTTCGGTAAACAAGGTAAGGGAGTTACTCAACTTCATTAAACAAACCATTCCCTTAAGAACCTGTACGCTTAACCTCACAGAGAAAAATATCAGTAAGGGAAAGTTTAAAGTATGCCTTGAATATCATTTGGGAAATTGTAAGGGACCCTGTGAAGCACTGCAAACACAAACAGATTACGATCAGAACATACAGCAGGTAAAAAATTTATTGAAAGGGAATCTTCAACCCGTTCTGCAACATTTCCGCGCCATTATGAAACAGTGTGCAGCCCAAATGGAATTTGAAAAAGCCGAGGATACTAAAAAAAAGATCGACTACCTTTTGAATTACCAGGCACGTTCCATTGTTGTCAATTCATCTACCGGTACACTGGATGTGTTTTATATTCACAAGGATAAACAAATTGCTTTTGTCAATTATTTAATGGTTTCCAACGGAAGCATCATTCAAACAAAAACTTTAAAAGTAGAAGCAAGGCTGGAAGAAACCGTGGAAGAAATTCTTGCGTTTACCATTGGTCAGATGCGAACAACTTTTAACAGCGAAGCCAAAGAGATCATCATTCCGTTTGCCATTGATTACGATGAACCGGGAATAACCGCTACCATCCCAAAATCAGGCGACAAGAAAAAACTTTTGGACCTGTCTCAAAAAAATGTTCAGTATTTCATCGACAACATTAAAGCCAAAGACAGGTTACAACTGGGCATTAAGAACGCTGATAAATACAGTTTACTTCTCGAACTGCAGAAAGACCTTCAATTGCCCGCTGTTCCCCAGCACATTGAATGTTTCGACAATTCTAATTTCCAGGGAAGTTTCCCTGTATCGGCCATGGTATGTTTTAAGAATGGAGAACCTAGTAAAAAAGATTACCGGCGCTTTAATGTAAAAACGGTGGAAGGCATCAATGATTTTGCTTCCATGAAAGAAGCAGTGTTACGCAGGTATAAAAGGCTGAAAGAAGAAAATGAAGCATTCCCGCAACTGGTAATTATCGATGGCGGAAAAGGGCAGTTAAGCGCCGCTTACGAAGCTATTATAGAATTGGAACTGGAGGGTGCAATGACGATGGTAGGACTGGCAAAAAATATTGAAGAGATCTTTTTCATTGGTGACAGGGATAGTTTGAAACTGCCTTATGACAGCGAAACACATAAATTCTTAAGACGGATACGGGATGAGGTACATCGTTTTGGTATCAATTTTCATCGTGACAAGAGGAGTAAAGGAGCGCTGGCAAACAGCCTGGAAGGAATTAAAGGCATAGGAAAAACAACGGCAAATCAATTATTAAAGACATTCAAATCCGTTAATAATATCAGGAATTTACCTGAAGAAGAGCTGGCAAAGGTCATTGGAAAATCGAAGGCAAGGCTTGTAAGAGCGTGGTTTGAGCAGGAAGAAAAGGGCTGAAAAAATAAAGGGGCCAGGATAAAAATCCAGCCCCGTTTTAAAATCCAATATCCTATGAAAAACCGAGATAAAAATACTACTATTTGCTGCATTTCCTATAGGTATTTTCCACATTTTTAGAAAAAGATTTCGACGAAAATGGGCAAAAAAAATCCCCTCGAAAGGGGATATTATTTTAAAGGCTTTTTTATTAGTAAGACCAGAGGTCCTGCTCGTAATTAAATATACGTTCCCTGATATTATCACCTTCCAAAAGCGCAAGGATGTTATCCTTATACATTTGTTTGATGGTATTATTTCCGGGATTGTCTAAAGTTGACTTGGTAATATAGCTGCTGAACATGCGGCTTTCAAACAGTTCTTCCCATGTCATACGGCCCATACCCATGTTTTTGGGATTGTACACTTCATATTTAGCAAGTGTAGGACGCAGGTCGGGATAGTAGATCCAGAACATAACCGAGCTACCTCGTTCCTGTCCGTTAGGAAGATAAACCGTTTTTAAAGGTGCAATACCAAGGATACGAACAAACAGGCGGCTGGCTTCGCGGTCGAAAACCCACTCTTCCTTGATCCTCAGTTTTGTGACTGATTTAGCATCAAAGCTGGTACGGGTAACGATCCAGGCCTCAATTTTATCGGGATCATCCACTGCTCTTTTTGGAACTGTATCCGCCTCGCCAACAGTAAGTTGAGATACTTCATCCAATGACATAGGTGTTGTGAACCTGTCGTCGGAAAAAGCAACTACATCGCCGCTGTTAACTGCTTTCAGGAGCATGTTTATGAACATCTGGCTTCCGTTATCATCTTCAGCCTCATAGCGGAAAGGCTGGTTCATTTTTTCACGCAGGTCCAGTTCACGCCAAACCTTTTCGGCAAAAAGGGCATCATCCCAGCGAAGGTGCTCATATGGCAAAGGCGTACGTTCGTTGATTCCGCTCTTATCAAAAGCATTATCATTACGCAAGGACCTTTTTCCGGCCGTATCAGAAACGCCTGAAGAATCCACCAGGATAGGAATATTTCCATAAGGATTATATCCAGCTGGAGGTTTGGTATCATTATTCTGCTGCTGATCGCCCGTGGTAGGCGGTTGCTGGGTTTCCCCTGTTCTTCTCCTTGATGACCTTTGTGCAACAGCATCTGTTACGAGTGCTGAAAAAGCCAGGACAAGGCAGCATTTAATTAAACGGTTGTTCATAACGGGTTATTTAATATAGTATACTAATGAAGGGAGCTTACGGCTTCTGCCATCAGGACCCATTGCACGGATATTGTCAATTGTTACCAGTTTACCGGCTTTCAGGTTACGGATCATGTTTTGCGCCTTAGGGCTCCATGTATTTCCGGTACAGGGTGCTTCATCAATATCACCATCATCTGTATCGGCCGTTAAAGTGAAAGAGGTTACGGAATATTTTAATTCAAAAGGAAAATCTTTAATGTAAGCACCTACACCACCCTGGGCTCTGAAAGCACCTGCGGGAACATTATCCCCGGAAGCATATCCACCTACCGTAGCAACCGGATCAGGAATGGTACGAACACGGAACTGGGAAACACCGGCTACCTTACCATCAACCGAAACAGTGATCTTACAATCATCTGTAACGCTGTTCACTTTTACCACATATTTTCCGGTTCCTACACGGGAGATAGAACCACCACCACCTGAAATAGTTGCCTGGATCTTGTCATCACCACCACCACTGGCCGCCACAGTAACAGGATTATCAACCCCTATATAAAGAACGTTCATTTTATCGAGAGCTATAGAGGCGCTGGCTTGTCCAACAGTATAATTTACATCCCTGGTAGTTGTTTGCCATTTGCCATCCTGGTCCATGTAACGAATTACTACAGGTACTTTTCCAGGGCCGAGGCCACCGGTGGGCACAGTGGTAATCGCCTGTCCGTCGGCGTTAAGTGGAACACTTTTCCCGCCAATGGTAATTTGAGGCTGGGCTGCCTTACTAAAGGCACCGATTCCCGCTGTAACCTCAATTTCCTGGCCGGGCATTAAATAATTCGAATTTTGTCCAACAATAGGTACGAAAGCATCATATCTCACCACTACTTTACCAACCTGCTCGTGGAATAAAGCCACGGTACGGTTTTCGGAAGTTTTGATATCGTTCTGGAATTTACTCAGGATGGTTGTAGCTGCCACGGTGGGAACCATGTGGAAGTAGGTTTGCTGCCAGTCCTTGCTTCCCTGTTTGGATGGAGGGGTACGAAGGTCGATCTGCTTAAGATAGCCTTCAATATCTCCTTTCAACGATGGAAGTGCAGAAGTAGCACCCAGCGCTGCCATATCCGCCTTATACTTGGTCAGCTTGTCGAATAATTCCTTTCCTTTTCCCTGTTCAATCATCAGGCGTGTTGCCACATCCTGGTTATCTTCTTTAAAAGTGGAATCACCTTTACGTGCAGGATCGAAATCCGCCGCTTTCATGATCTCTTTTTTCAGATTCTCTATATAATCATTCATTGCTTTGGATAAAACAACAGCCTGCTCTGCCTTAGGCATCCAGGTAGCTGCTTTCTCCTTTGTTTCGGGTTCTGCTAGTTTATCGGCAAATGACTTTAACAATGTTGAAGTTGACTCGTTGATAGTAGCATTGGTTTCAGTCAGACTGCGTTCAACAGTTTTAAAGGCATTCAGAATTTCCGCGGATACATTCAGCGCTAACAGGGCAGTCAGCACTAAATACATAATATTGATCATCTTCTGCCGCGGCTCTTTAGGTAGTGCCATATCGATTCAGTTATTTAGTCGCTTTTTTAATTGGGTTGAAGGTTATAACGTTTTTGCCAACAGAATATTATCTGCCCTGCATAGCTGTTAACATATTACCATAAACATTGTTCAAACGGCTGAGGTTACCACCAAGGGTAGCGATCTGCTCCTGAACTTTTTTGGCATCGTCGGTAGTAGCTATCATGGTAGTGCTGGCTTCTGCAAGCTTACCATAAAACTGGTTCAAAGCTTTCAGGTGGTTGTTGCTTTCCTGCAATTCCAGTTCATAAATGGTATTGAGGGAAGAAAGATTTTTAGTTAGCACCTGAACCTGCTCATGAAATACTTTAGCACCTTCTGAGGCAGCGTTGAAAGATCCAACAGAATTGGCGGCACCAATGTAAGCGTCTTTAACCTGGGTAAGAGCGGCAGTTACTTCTTTGGTTTTAGTGGTATAATCACCTGTAGTGGCAACAATGTCAGAAACATCATTCATATTGGTGATGGTAGTATTCAGTTTCTTGAAATTTTCTCCAAGGCGGTTCAGATTAGCAGGAGTAATGTCGGCATCCATTAAAGCTTTATCCATAGAACCCAGTACACCACCTTCGGCGGTAACAGTAAGTTCTTCGCGGTGAGCAGAATCTTTCACTGCAGGATAAATAAGGTAAAGAACTCCATAAAGAGCAAAGATCACGGCTTCCGTGGTTAAACCGAAGAACAACCAGAAATCGGCATCAGGAGCGTGGGTAATTTTTCTGAGGGCACCCCAGATTACAAGGGCGGCACCAAACGATACGGCTACGTCAACGTATTTACTTACTTTGGGAGGAATAGCAGCTGCCATAAAATAGAAACTTTGATTTTAAAAAAAGAATGAATGATTATGATGAAAACAATAGAATAAGAGTTAAGGGGGCCGATAAACGACCCCTTTAAAATATTATTGATTTAAAAGAAACTTATTTGCGGGCCTGGGCCGGTAAATCAATTACCGTACGGAAGCCAACATAAGATTTGGTAGAATCCTGGTATTCGTAAGTACGGGTACCGGTTTGCAGGTAATAACCTACATCTTTCCAGCTACCGCCACGAATAACCTTACGTTTCATTTTGGGAGGATCATCGTCCTTGGCATTCCAGCGAACATCTGGGTTCATATCGTGCTGGAAAGTATAAGAACCTTCGTAATATATAGATGAGGTCCACTCAGCTACGTTTCCGCTCATGCAATACAGACCAAAATCGTTAGGCCAGTAAGCGTCGGCACGCACTGTATAAAAACCACCATCTTCGGGATAGTTACCACGGCCTGGTTTGAAGTTGGCCAGCAAACATCCTTTTTTGTTTCTTAAGTAATAGTTACCCCATGGGAACATTGACTGTGAACGACCACCGCGGGCTGCATATTCCCATTGTGCTTCTGTAGGCAAACGGAAATCTGATTCCTGTACCCTTTTCTGGCCATCCAGCCATGAATTGAGGTAGTGGGTTCTCCATTCGCAGAACGACTGGGCCATTTTCCAGTTCACACCTACCACCGGATAATTTCCAAAGGCAGGGTGAGAAAAATAACGCTTGGTCATAGGTTCATTATAGGAATAAGAGAAGTCGCGAATCCATACCAGGGTATCCGGATAGATCTTCTGATCTCTTTTAATAATGAATGTAGAACGGGGTTTGTTAGCGTTTTCTCTTTTGGCTGCTTCCTTCAGGTCGAAGGTTTCAGAATGGTAAATGAGCTTTGCAGCATCAATTTCCTTTTTACCAAAGATCCTGTCCTCCGGAGGAAGAATCAGGTCTGCCATCTGCTCAAGAACCTGTGGGTCATCCCATTTTACAGTTCTCATTTTTACCCAGTCAACCCTTTCCGTTCCGTCGCTGTCGGCTTTCACGTGGCCAAGTTTCTTGGCTGCGATGGAGTCCCGAACCCAATGAACGAACTGGCGGTACTGGTTGTTGGTAATTTCAGTTGCATCCATCCAGAATCCACTAATGGAAACGGAACGGTTACGCGCACTGAATGCATAAGCAGGATCCTCGTCACTTGGGCCCATGTGAAAGGTACCCTGAGGAATGTACACCATGCCCGGAGGCTTGGGTAGAACGTACTTACCGCCGGGAGCAATTCCGTGGAGCTGACCGTCATCCGGTACAGAACCACCTTTGTCTTTTTTCCCAACGATGCCGCAACTTGCGAGCAATAAAGTGGCAAGAGCAGTCAGTGTGTAGTAATGGTTTTTCATTTTCATATACGAGGGTATTGGGCAAATATAACGTTTTGAAGAAAACGGAAACACAAGGTTAAAATTATTTTTTCTCATTTCCAAGTGCCAAAAATTTTAAAGGCGTACAACTAAAAACGGCGCATTAAACCGAATATTGTACTTCGTTTTAAAAAAAAATTCCTAGTTTCTGGAGGGTAGTTTTTACCTGGTAAAACTCGCCGTATTTTTCGGTAGTTTTCCCAATTCCCATGGGGGATATACGGTTTTTGCTTTTACAGCCACAAGCGGGTACTAACAAATCGGCTTTATGAAGCGGGGGCTAATTTAGTTGAAATATAAATACCACGGGATTTTTCCTCGTAGTATTTCGGCGAAATAGGTAGAAATTCTTTACCATGCCCCTGAAAATCAGGTAGAAATACTTTTGAAAATAAAACTGGAAATGAACTTTCCTTCCCTATTTTTTATGAATTGCCCCGGAAAGATATTTCTCAAGGGCAGCTACCATAGATGGCGCCTGGGGTTCCGGAGCCTTAATACTTACTTTCAGCCCTGCCTCCTCTATAGCTTTAGAAGTGTTGTTACCAAAAGCCCCGATAGCTGTTCCATTCTGCCTGAACTTCGGCATGTTGTCTAACAGGCTCTTTACGCCACTGGGCGTAAAAAAACAAATAACATCGTAGTCATTCTTCGTAAGCAGCTCCTTTACATCGTTGCTGGCGGTGCGATACATGAAGGCAAGTGAAAAATCGCAATTATTGATTTTGAGCCAGCCCGTTATCTCGCTGTCCTGCTGGTTTTCGGAACATACATATAAAAACCGCTCGTTGTTCTTATGTTTATTAATAACATCAAAAAGGCTTTTATTGGTTCCATCGGCACCATAAAAAACTTTGCGCTTGCGGTACAGAATGAATTTTTGAAGATATAAGGCAACCGCCTCGGTAATGCAGAAATATTTACAATCCTGGGAAACACTGATCTTCATTTCCTCACATACCCTGAAAAAATGGTCAATGGCGTTGCGGCTGGTGAAGATCACCGCGGTATGCGACTGGATATCTATCTTTTGTTTTCGAAAGTCTTTTGCAGGAATTCCCTCAAGCCGGATGAAAGGATGAAAGTCCAGCTCAACATCATATTTTCTACCCAGTTCAAAATACGGCGACTTGTCGCTTTCTGGTCTTGGCTGGGTAATTAAAACTTTTTTCTTTTTCGAATCCCCTTTTTTTACCATGGTGCGGTTCGGCTAACGTTGCGCAAATTTACGATGTTTCAACCAGAAATCTAAACAACAGTTTGTTAATCAGCAACAGCGGCACTATTTCAAATGCTGCCAGGTATAAAATGAAATGAAATAAATTCACCCGTATCATTCTTTGTACCGAAACGTAGGAAAGAAAATATCGGTAGGCAAAAACAGCTGCCACCAGGAATAACGCAACCGTAAACATCATCTGGTGAAAGCTTCCCCCACTAAATGCAAGTAACAGTATCAATGGCAATAACAAAATACCAAGGATCTTATTGGTGGTGAAAACAATAAAAATATACGTATCCGCGGCCTCAACTGCCTGTAATACCCAGCCTACAAATTTCAAAACAATAAATTTTCCAAGATATATCGTCGCCAGTCCAAGCATGGAATAGGCATATATCTGCCAGAAACCATAACCTCCATCCCAGTCAAAACGCTGTATTACAAGCGCCAGGAACATACCGGCACTTAGTAAATAAAATAAATTCATTAAAAGGGAAGGCAAAGGGCTTTGCAAAAGCTGCTCCCTGATTTGCCTTTGCCTTACGGTTGACCTGAAAAATATTTTAAATAGATCCTGGATGTATCGGCCAAACAGGTTGCGCAGCAATGCAAAGATTAAGATCAGGGTTACCAGTGTATAAAATAGCACCTCCTTGCCTTCTCTTTTTCGAATGGTTACTGTAAGTCGTTCCGGGTTTTGAAACTGGTATAATGGATGATCGGCATATTTAAAATGCAATGTAGAAAAATCACTAAGCGATGGGATGGCAATAGTATCTCTTCTCCTGGAAGGCAGGCTGTCCTTTTTCCAGGCTGTATCTATGAAGGGAGCAGGAAGGGAATCTGGCGGCAGACTATCCACCACCGGAATGGAATCTGCAGGCGCCTGCGCCGATGCAAAGGTTGTAAGGGTTAACAGGATCAGCAATGCCAGGCACTTGTTCATTCAATGGATTTTTCCCCTGCAAAGAAATTAGAAATAACTTGCAAATCCTATATGAACTTTCGACTGGCGCAGATTAAATTCCAGGTCGTCTCGTTTTCCAATGGCCCAGGCAAGATTAAAAATTCCCGCACCCGTTTCAAACGAAAGCCCGGCACCTGTTCCCAAATAAAAATGACCGGATCCTCCACCTGCCAGCAATTTTCCATATCCCCCATCAACAAAAACAAAAAAATTTGAATTTCTTCCTACCAGGTATCTGTATTCAATGGTACCAATGGCGTATTGGGAAACAAATTCACTCTCCTCATCAAAACCTCTTAATAATTTAAAGCCGCCAATCTGAAACAATTCATTTCTGAAAAGCTGAGGCGATTGAAATAAACCTGCCTGCATACCTGTTTTTAATGTTGATTGTGCTCCCAATGGAAAAAAATGCGCACCTGTTGCCGTGATCCTGAACTGGTAGGATGAAAGTTCAATACTATCATAGAGGCGCTCGTACGAGTAGTTCGGATCTGATGGATCTTTTAATTCCAGTACCTGGGGATTTTTCCTGATCTTTTTTGTACCTGCCGATGTATTGATGCTGAACTCATTTCCTTTTCTCGGATTGAACCTGTAATCTGTATTGAAAAACGAATAACTAAATCCAAGATTAATGGAACTCAGGTCTATATCGCCGGGCAGGGTGCGTGTTTGAATGATCCTTGCCGTATTAATACTGCTTACAATAGATTGCCTCCGCTGGATATAAATGGTACCGGTTCGTTTTTCATCAACCCTGTACACGGCGCCAAGATTCATATTCAGGTTTAAAAAACTCGTATCCCTTTTATACATATCCAGGGAAAAATTCATGCCTACCGGCGAGCGAAAAATATAGGGTGTTTCAAACAACAAATTCAGCCTGGGCGAGCCGGGTTGCAGTTGCTGCCATACCAGCCCTATTGTTTCTCCCGAACCAAATGCATTCCTCAACAGAATATTGGCATCAACTGTAAGCAGCAATTTTCTTTGTCCGGTTAACTGGTTGCTGTTCGGAAGCAAACCAATCAACGCATTTACCTGGCTGCTTTTTCTCTGCCTGAGATAAAGGTTTAACACCGATCCTGTTCCAAGCATGCTGAGGTCGGAAGGTCTTTCTTCTTCAACATAATTCAGCATGGCGATCTTTTGGGAAATGGCATTCAGTTTTTTCCGGTTATAAATACTGCCATTGGGAATTTCGAGGTAGCGCTGAAGGAAAAGATTTTCAATTTTTGCATCACCATAAACCCTGATGCTGTCCACCACGTACAGCGGTCCTTTATCAATGGCCAGTACGGCATGTATCTTTTCATTGATCAAGCGGATACTATCGAGAAAAACTTTTCCAAAAGGATAGCCATTTTCTTCCAGCAGGTCCAGCACACGGTTTTGAAATGTCCGCACCTGGTTTGGATCGAAATTCCCATTGAAACTATTGAGCTGGAACAGAACAGGCTGCAAAAGCGCATCTTCCGGCAATGATAAACTTCCCCAGCTATATTGTTTGCCAAGGTAAACCAGTACCCTGGCCTGGCTGCTGTCCATCATCACACTGTCAACTGAAGCCGAAATAAATCCTTTGGACTGGAGTTCAAAAGGCAGTCCTGCAATGTATGCAGATGCCTCTGCCCTTGAAAAAAACGAATCTTTCAGCAAGGAAGGATCGGCAAATGCCGGCTGGTTCTGAACTATATAATTCACCCTGTAAGCCTGAGAAGCTGCCAGGTTAACTGTTAAAACAAAAAATGCTGAAAAGAGGTAATGTAGTTTTGCCATGAAAATACTGCATGCCTTTGCAGAAAATTAATAACGAAGTTGGCTGGAATTTATTTGCACATACCTTTTTGTAAGCAGGCCTGTACTTACTGCAATTTCCATTTTACCACCTCCTTAAGGTACAAAGATGATATGGTTCAGGCTTTGAAAAAAGAATTAATTCTTGAAAAGCCTTATCTCGGTCATCAAAAAATTACATCCATTTATTTTGGAGGAGGCACTCCAAGCCTCTTAACCGAAAACGAAATTGAAGCACTACTTGAAACTATCCACCGGAATTATGAAGTAGAACCGGGAGCCGAGATCACACTTGAAGCAAACCCCGACGACATTGCAACCACTGCACTGCGTTCCTGGAAAAATGCAGGTATCAACCGTTTAAGTATTGGCGTGCAATCATTTTTTGAAGAAGAACTGCGCTGGATGAATCGCGCCCATAATGCCGCACATGCGCGTGAGTGTATAGAATTAAGCCTTGCTGAAGGATTTAATAATGTAACGATTGATCTCATTTATGGCTCGCCACTGTTAACCGACGAAATGTGGAAAATAAATGTAGATACGGCTACATCCTTTGGCATTCCTCATCTTTCATGCTATGCGCTTACCGTAGAAGAAAAAACGCCACTTCATAAAAAAGTTGCAGAACTTTCTGTTCCCGATGTTGAAAATGAAAAACAGGCTAGGCAGTTTTTATTGCTCATGCAGTGGTTAAAGGAAAAAGGATATGAACATTATGAAGTTTCGAATTTTGCAAAGCCTGAAATGCGCAGCAGGCATAATTCTTCTTACTGGAAAGGGAGCCCCTATCTTGGCATTGGGCCCTCTGCACATTCTTACAATGGAAAAGAAAGAAGGTGGAACATTGCCAACAATAATATATATATCAGAAACATTAATGAGGGTGCGCCCGAAAGAGAAAAAGAAATATTAAGCCTGGAGAACAAGATCAATGAAGCTATCATGATAGGCTTGCGTACAATGGAAGGTTTGAACCTCGATGTTTTTGAACAGTTGTATGGAGTTGAAGAAAGATCACGCCTGCAAAATGAATTAAAGAAATTTATCAGCCAGCGATGGATAGTAATGAATAAGTCAAGCGCTTACCTAACAGAACAGGGTATGCTTGTGGCGGATGGCGTTGCAGCAAGTTTGTTCAGAGGGTAAAGGCGGTAATATTTGTCTTTTAAACCAGCACTTCTTCTATATTCTGAAAGCCTTCAGCAGCATTCAGTTTTTCCCATAATATCCGGTAGATAGATTCAGCAATAGGAATATCTGCACCTATAATTTTATTGATGTTATAAATACAACGGGAAGCATAATAACCTTCAGCAACCATATTCATTTCTAGCTGTGCCGACTGCACTGTATAGCCCTTCCCAATCATATTTCCGAATGTGCGGTTTCTGCTGTACAAAGAATAACAGGTAACCAGCAGATCACCCAGGTATACTGAAGCAGCATAATTGATATCTTTTCTATGCGTAACCGGATTGTATTTATTATGCTCGCCCACCACCATATGCTGCGCACCAACCTTCCTTAAAAAGCCTGCCATTTCATCAGCGCTGTTGGCAATTAATACGCTTTGAAAATTATCGCCATATTCAAGTCCGTGGGCAATTCCCGAACCTAAAGCATAAATATTTTTCAACACCGCAGCATACTGCACACCCAGTATATCATCATTTATAATTGTATTGATATAAGGAGAATTAAAATAAGAAGCAATTATGGAAGTTGTGGCTACATCTGTACCAGAAAAAGTGAGGTAAGAAAGTTTTTCGGCCGCCACTTCTTCAGCATGGCAGGGACCCAGTACGGCAAAATAATCGTTTAATTGAACCTTGTATTTCGATTGCAGGTATTCATTCAGCAACAAATCTTCGGAGGGCACCAGCCCTTTAATGGCAGATAGTATTTTTTTCCCTTCAAGCTGGCCTGGCTCCAGTTGTTCTAAAACATCTTTGATGTAAGCTGAGGGCACAGCAAGCACAATCAATTCTGATTCTCTAACCAGCTCTTTTACATCATCAAAAAAATTAAGAAGGGAGATATCAAGGTAAGCAGAACTTAAATAGTTGGGATTGTGTTTTCGTTTTTTGATATACTCAATGGAAGCAGATTTTCTTACCCACCAGTTTAGTTTTTTTCCATTATCGCTTAATATTTTAACCAGGGCGGTTGCCCAGCTGCCATTTCCTACCACACCAATGGTAAAGTTCTTTTCCATGATGTAACGAAACTAATAAAAACCGCAAACACACCAAGTGATAAAAAACATGGAGCATTTCTTCATTTAATTTTATACCCTTTGTTAACTGTATTAATTAAAGAAATCTCTTTGTGTTCCTTTGAGCCTTCGTGTCTTTGTGGTTCAAAATAAATCTAATAAACAGTTCATTGTATCTAAGACAAGCGGGTTATTTCGCTTCAAACAATGCTTCTTTCTTCACTACACTTACTTTGGTTCCGGGTTTAAGTGTTTTGCTAACGGCAGAATAAGGACCTGTAATTACTTTATCGCCCGGTTTTAACCCGGTAAGTATTTCAATATAATTCATATCCTGAATGCCCGTTGTTACAACACGTTTCTGAACAAGGTTTTCGGCATCAAGAACAAATACAACTTCTTCCAGTTCATCGCTGGAAATAACAGGTGTTTCAGTTTCTTCCTGCCCTTCATTTTTCTTTCTCAGTTCTCTTTTCTTCTCATCCACATTTGAATCACTTCCTTTGGCTCTAGCTGCAACAGCAGAAATTGGAACGCTAACAGCATTATTACTTCTCTTTGTTTTAATATCAGCATTTGCGTTCATGCCTGGCCGGAAAGGAAATTTTCCACGAACCATTAGGTCGTTGTAAGAAGAAGGATCGAGCCTGATATGAACCAGGTACATAGTAACATCGGCAGCGGTGGGCGTAGTTGCAGATTTTGTTCCGCTGGCAATTTTAGTAACAACGCCTGTAAACTTCCTGGGACTATAAGCTTCCACCTCCACGTCGGCAGAATCACCTATGCTAACCTTTACAATATCGTTCTCGCCTACATCAACTCTTACTTCCATTACACCCATATTGGCAACACGCATCATTTCAGTTCCCGCCATCTGTGCAGTACCTACCACTCTTTCGCCCTGCTTAACATTCAATAAAGAAATCACGCCATCCATTGGAGAAACAATGGTGGTTCTTCCTAAATTCTTATTGGCCATTTCCAGCGTAGTGCGCGAACTCCGTGCCCCGGCTTCAAGACTCCTGATATTTTGCAACGCTGCATTGTACTGCGCCTGCGAGGTCCTGTATTTAGTTTCAAACTGCTCCAGTTCAGCTTTTGAAATTACTTTCTGGTCGAACAGGGTTTTGTTTCTTTCGTACGAAATCCTGTCCTGCTCAAGTTGTGCTTTTAATGCTTCCAGGTTTGCGCGACTGTTAGCAACGGTTGCCTGCGACTGCGATAACCTTGCCGCAGCATCATCGCGTTGAGAAGAATAAATATCTGCATACACACGGGCGAGCACCTGCCCTCTTTTAACGCTATCGCCTTCTTCAACATTCAGTTGAATGATTTCACCGGAAACATCAGGACTGATCTTCACTTCTTCTTCGGGATAAACCTTACCCGGTACAGTTACCGTTTCAACAATTGAGCGGGTAACCACATCTTCAACCGTAACTTTTATTCCTTCGGAAGATTTATTGCCCAATACTTTCGCCAGTATCACCAGCAGTACCAGTGCACCTAAACCTATCAGAATCCATTTTGTTGTTTTGTTCATATAAATATTTTAATCTAATAGTCCATCCACCATTCACTATTCACTGCCTGCCGGCAGGGAGGTTCACCATTTACAACCTGATCCCCTGCCCTTTATAAAACTCAAGCAATTTGATCCTGAATAAATATTCAAACCTTGCTGCTATTGCATCGAGCCTGGAACGATAAAGGTTGTTCTGGTTGGTTACAAGGTCGAGCGATGCAAGCAATCCTGCATTATACCTTCTTTGCGAAAACTCAAATGCCCGCTCAGATGCTTCCACTCCCTTTTGGGCAGCAAGATATTGCTGGTAAGCATTAACGGCATTCGTATATGCCAGGTAAATATCCTGTTGAAGGGTCATTTTATCCTGCTCGGCCTGCAGCTTAATACTTTCCGCATTCAATCTGGAACGATCAAGATTAGTTCTTAACTGGCGATTATTAAAAATTGGAATAGATAAATTCAAACCAACGGCCTGGCTAAGGTTTACATTAAAAAGCTGCCGGCCAAAACCTACGGTTTTGGAAGTAACATTGAAGTTAGGCCGCACCACGTATCTTATAACGCCGGGATTGATTTCAACAGCTCCCAAAGTATCGAAAGTTCCGGTTGGGGTTACCACAAAATTTTCCTGGTCGGGGAATAAACTTGAATAACGTGAACCCAAAGATCCAAAAGCTGATAACGTAGGCATCATGCTTGCCTTTGCTGCTTCAATATTTTTTAAAGCAGCCTGGTATCTCAACTGGTTGGCCTTTTGCTGCGGAAGATTCACCAGCGCCTGGTTGTAAACTGCCTCCGGCTGAAGTTCAGCCAGGCTTTCAACAGGAATGGCTTCCACATCGGGCTTCTCAATATCAAAAGGTGTTGACATGTCGAGATTTAGTAATGCTTTCAGCTGAATAAGATTTTGCTGGTAAAGCGAATAAGCACCTATATAATTGGAGCTGTCTCTTGCAAGCTGCGCCTCCAATTCAACCCGGTTCAGTTCGGGAAGAAGACCGGCAGTTACCTGGCGAATGACCTGTTCTAACTGCGCTCTTGTTTGCCCGATCTGCACCCCGGAAATATTTACCTGTTCGTTCGCCAGCAGGGTTTGCAGATAGGCAACAGCAACATTCAGTGCAATATCATTCCTGGCCTTATCGGTGGCAGCATCAGCAGCAGCTTTTTCAAAGCGACTGGCATCGGTAATATGACGCTGCGAGAACCAGTTGAACAAATTAACGTTCGTTTGCAGCTGAAAATTGGAAAAAAATATCCTTACGTTCTCAAACTGGTTGGTGGCAGGATTAATAGATCGTCCGAAATTATAACCGGCGCTTGTACCAAATCCCAGGTTAGGAAGAAATCCGGCCTTATTTAATTTCACCTGCAATGCAGCAGTGCGCGCCTGTATATCGGCCTGCTTTATAGAGATATTATTTTCCAAAGCATATAATACACAGCGTTGAAGGTCCCATTTATCCTGGCCCTGTGAAGTAAAACCTATCAATAACATTATGCTTATGGATATAAATCTCATGGCGTAAAAATAAAACTAATTGGCACTGATTGTTAGTGCCTGGTCTAAATCATCTATTAAATACTCCGGTGACTCTAACCCCGTATAAAGCCTGATATACTGGTGCGATTCGTCTTCCCTGCGATATTCTCCCTTTGAAAGTCCTGCACATTTAGGAAGTACCAGCGACTCGTGTCCACCCCAGCTTACGGCCATTAAAAAATGTTTAAGCGATTCACAAAAACGGGTGATCCTTTCTTCTGTGCTGTTCTTTAATACAATTGTGAACAGGCCGCAGGCACCCTTCATCTGCTTTTGGGCAAGCTGGTATTGAGGAAAAGATGGATCAAAGGGAAAAATCAGTTTTTCAACATGAGGATTCAGTTTTAAAAATTCAACAACCTGCTTTGTTGTATTGCTGATCCTTTCAATGCGGGAAGGCAGGGTTCGAAGTCCTCTTAACAATAGCCATGCATTAAATGGTGCTATACCACTGCCAATATTCAAATATTCACTGTCAAATATTTTTTTTATGATAGTTGCCGAACCCGAAAGCACCCCACCCAGGGTATCGCTGTGTCCACCAATATATTTTGTGGCAGTTTGCATGGCAAGATCAATGCCGGCTGCAATGGGCTGTTGGTACAAGGAGGAACAATAGCTGTTATCCATCATGGTGGTAATATGATGGCGCCTGGCCAATTGAACTATTGCTTCCATATCCTGCAGTTCGTAGGTCCAGGAGTTGGGAGATTCCAGGTAAATGAATGTTGTATTTTGCTCTAGGGCAGCTTCAAAATTTTCAATATAACGGCCATCAACATAGGTTGTTGTAATTCCAAACCGTGGAAGAATCACATCGAACATATTCCTGGCCCAGGAATAAGGTTCGCGCACAGAAATTATATGATCGCCCGATTTTACATTGGCCAGCACGCCCGCAAATATGGCTGCGGCTCCACTTGTAAAAACCAGGCAATCCTCTGCAGCATCCAGCGCTGCCAGTTTCTTTCTTAAAATATCGGTTGTTGGGTTTAAACCGCGACTGTATAAATAACCGCCCATTTCATCTTTAAAAGCCCGGCGCAATTCCTCAACAGTTTCAAAAGCAAAATTGCTGGTTTGTATAATCGGAGGTGCTATGGCATTAAAATATGCCGACCTGTCTTCTCCCAGCTCATTTATTATGTAGGAAAGATTCATCATCCTCAGGTGGTTTTTTATTCATCAGGAAATAAAGAAGCGTAAACCCGGTTAAAACGGCCAGGCCAATCAGTGAAAGTTTTGTTTCTGAAATAAATAAGCTGATACCAACAAAAACATATGAAATAATAAAGATCACCGGCAGGAGGGGATATAATTTCATTTTAAAAATCCCTGTCCCATCAAGATGACTTGTACGTTTTCTTAAAATAAAAATGGTAGCAGCAGAAAGTATCATTCCAAAACAATCCAGGAAAATGGAGAAACTTAAAATCTTATCAAATTCTTCTGCAAAAAATACCACCAGTACACAGGCGCCGGCAAATAAGCTCAGAGAAGTAACAAGTGCTCCCTTCCTGTTCCTGTTTTGAAAACCAGCCGGTAAAATACCATCCTTACTCATAGCGTACATTACTCTCGGGTTGCTCATTAATAAAACATTTACATAAGCCAGCACACTTAAGAACAAAAAAACAGAAAGTATTCTTTCCGCATGTTCTCCAAAAACTTTGGAGGCCATGATGGCAGCAATATTCTTACTTGTTTTCAGCTGCTCAAATCCAATTACATGTACATAAGCGTAGTTGATAGCCATATACAATATGATGATACAAAGGATACCAAGAAAGATCCCACGCGGGATATTCTTCTCCGGCTTTTCCACCTCAGCACCAAAATTGATGGTTTGCTGGTAACCTCCATACGTAAAACTTACCGCTACCAGTCCTATTCCAAATGCTTTAATATATTCATTCATTGTTGGACTGAAATTATTGATGGAAACCGGGATAGTTTGATCGGTAGCAAAGAACAAAGGAGAAATAAGTAATAAAACAAGAACGATCTTGATCAGCATCAACACATTCTGTGTACGTGAACTCATGCGAAGTCCCAGTAAATTCAATCCATAAAAAATAACAATAGCGCAAATGGCAATGGTCATTTGAATGGTTTTGATATAAGATGCATTGCCGGCAGTTTCCATATATCCCGGCTGGTTCAGTTCCGGAACAAAAACGCCGGTGATATATTCACCACCAATAAGTGCAACACCTGCAAGCGATGCCGCATTGGAAACAAGTATGATACAGTTTACAGCAAAAGCAATGGAAGGATGATAAGCATAGGAAAATATCTTGTAATAACCACCCGTTACCGGCATGCGCGATCCAATTTCCGCATAGGTAAGCGCCCCGCACAATGCAACCAGCCCACCTGCTATCCATGCTGCAAAAAATAAAAGTTCGGAAGGAGAATTAGCGGCAACGTTTACGGGTGTACGAAAAATACCCATTCCCAGCACAAAACTTATAACAATAATGGTAAGATCAAACAGTTTGAGCTTTGGTCTGGCAGTCATGAAATTGAAGATAGGAGCAATTTGGGAAATTGCGATTGCGATAATTTCTCTAAATCATCTATTGCGAATGTTAATCAAAACTTTGGTTGGAAGCAGCAGCTCTTTTCAACAGCTCATCAAACTGCTGTGGCGTGAGATCATTATAGAAAAAATATACGGGATCGATACGTTGACCATTTTTTCTCACTTCGTAATGACAATGCGGCCCGGTAGATTTCCCGGTGCTTCCCACATAGCCTATGATCTCTCCACGTTTAACTTTTTGTCCGCGCCTGGCCTTGATCCTTGCCATGTGGCCATATAAAGTTTCATAACCATAGCCATGATTGATCACCACGTGATTGCCATAACCTCCATCGCTGAAACCGGAAACCTTAATAGTTCCATCGGCCGTTGCATAAATGGGCGTTCCTGTAGGCGCTGTAAAATCCAGCCCCGCATGCATTTTAATTGTTTTATATATCGGGTCTATACGGTAACCGTAGCCTGAAGCAATGCGGCTCAGGTCTTTATTGCTTACAGGCTGAATGGCCGGTGTTGCAGCCAGCAGTTTTTCTTTATTATTTAATATCCCTGTAAGTTCCTGGTAAGATTTCTTTTGAACGCTTATGCGTGAATTAAGGTTCTGTAATGTTGAATAAATAGAGCGAACGAGTTGAGTTTGTTGCATGCCTTCCACCAGGGCAATTTCCTTTTCCCGCGCAATAGCTGCCTGGCGGGCACTGTCGGGAATGGGCTCTGCCTCAAAAATGCTGCGATAAACATCATTATCCCTTTTCTCCAGTTCCGCCATCTGCTGTTCAATTGTATTCACCTGGTCGTTCAGTTCCTGGTACTGGAATTTTAATTGTTCGTTTTGAGAGCGCAGCAGCTTTTCGGCCGGCGAACCCACAAACTGAAAGGCGAAATAAGAAATAATAACAGAAGTAACTATGGCTGTTGCAATAAAGGCAAATACTCGCAGAAGTTTCACCCGCAAGGGTGTTACCAGCTTTTCATAGCGCAGCGTATGCGTATTATAGAAGTATTTAATTTTTTTCATGACAGGATTCTACAAGCGGTAATGAACCTGGTTCCAAAGCCTCGTTAACGATTCATATTACTCATTACCTTTGCCCTCCCTCAAAGCAGGGAAAACAAATATAAAGGCATATAAAGCAAAAATCAACCTTTTATTGCCCTCAAATGGTTGCCGGTAATACAATTTTTATGATGACATCAGGACAGATCCGCAAAGCTTTTCTCGATTTTTTTGTTTCTAAAAACCACCACGTGGTACCCTCGGCCCCTATCGTAATTAAAAACGATCCTACCCTGATGTTCACCAATGCCGGCATGAACCAGTTCAAGGATTATTTTCTTGGAAATAAAAATCCTGCGCATTCCCGGGTTGCCGATACTCAAAAATGCCTGCGCGTAAGCGGAAAACATAACGACCTGGAAGAAGTAGGTGTAGATACTTACCACCACACCATGTTTGAAATGCTGGGCAACTGGAGTTTTGGCGATTATTTTAAAACCGAAGCCATAGCCTGGAGTTGGGAACTGCTTACCAAAGTGCTGAACATTCCCGAAGACAAATTATACGTTACCGTTTTTGAAGGCGATGAAAACGAAGGCCTGCCAAAAGATGAAGAAGCTGCAGCAGAATGGAAAAAATGGATAGCAGAAGACAGGATCCTGCTGGGCAACAAAAAAGATAACTTCTGGGAAATGGGCGATACCGGCCCCTGTGGACCCTGCACTGAAATTCATGTTGACCTGCGCAGCGAAGAAGAAAAAGCAAAGCTCCCCGGCAGGGAATTAGTAAATGCCGACCATCCGCAGGTAATTGAAATATGGAATAATGTATTTATTCAATATAACCGGTTGAAAGATGGAAGCCTGAATCCATTGCCTGCAAAACATGTAGATACCGGCATGGGTTTCGAACGACTGGTGCGCGTGATCCAGGGAAAAACTTCTAATTATGATTCTGATGTTTTTTCAGCTACCATTCAAAAGATCGAATCTATTACCGGAAAAAAATATTCTGCCAAAGATTCCAAACAGGATATTGCCATTCGGGTAAATGCAGATCATATTCGAGCCATATCTTTTACTATTGCCGATGGCCAGCTTCCTTCCAATACGGGTGCAGGTTATGTAATAAGAAGAATATTAAGAAGAGCGGTTCGATATTATTATTCTTACCTCGATTTTCAACAACCATTATTACACCAGCTGGTTCCTGTGCTTGCAAATCAATTTGAAGATGTATTTCCAGAATTAAAAAAACAGGAAGAATTTGTAGCACGCGTAATTAAAGAAGAAGAAGAAGCATTTCTACGCACACTAGAAAAAGGTTTAAAAAGAATTGAAGACATCATTTCTGCCGCTCCCAAAGAAATTTCAGGTAAAGATGCATTTGAACTTTATGATACCTATGGTTTTCCTTTAGACCTTACCAAACTTATTGCATCGGAAAGAAAAATGGAAGTTGACGAAGCGGGGTTCGAAGCAGAAATGGAGCAACAAAAATCACGTTCACGCGCAGCAACATCAATTGATGCCGGCGACTGGGTAATTGTAAATCCTTCTGCCGGAAATATTTTTACAGGCTACGAAAGCCTCGAAGAAGAAGCATCTGTGCTTCGCTATCGCACCGTAAAATCAAAAGGTAAGGAAGCCGTTCAGCTAGTACTTGATAAAACCCCTTTTTATGCAGAAAGCGGGGGACAGGTGGGAGATACAGGAATGCTTTCTGTTAATAACAAAAACTACCGGGTAACGGATACAAAAAAAGAAAACGACCTTATAGTTCATATTCTTGAAAAATTACCGGAAGATGTTTCGGGGAAAATTCTTGCAAAGGTTGATAGTGCTAAAAGAAAAGAAATTGCTGCACACCATAGTGCTACCCACCTTCTTCATGCTGCATTAAGAAATGTTTTAGGAACCCATGTTACGCAAAAAGGTTCTTTGGTGAATGCCGACTACCTGCGTTTTGATTTTTCTCATTTTGCAAAACTCACAAAAGATGAGATCTCCGCAATTGAAAAAATGGTGAATGAAAAGATCCGTGAAAACATTCCGGTTATAATTAAATCCTTACCAAAGGAAGAAGCAATGGCCGCAGGTGCCATGGCCTTATTTGGTGAAAAATATGGTGAAGTTGTTCGTGTTGTAACCATTGATCCGGCCTATTCGGTTGAACTTTGCGGAGGAACACATGTTAGCGGAACCGGGCAATTAGGATTTTTCAGGATCATTTCCGAATCGGCTATTGCTGCAGGTGTACGCCGTATTGAAGCTATAAGCGGCAGGGCAGCTGAAATTTACATTATGGATGAACTTGAGAAGCTGGAATTGCTGAAAGAAAACCTGAAGAATACAAAAGATCCTTTAAAAGCTGTACTTGCGCTCCAGGAAGAAAACCTGCAGCTGAAAAAGCAGGTAGAAAAATTTGAATTACAACAAATAGGCGGATTACGGGATGAGCTTCTTGCTAAAGTAAAAGAAATTAAGGGATTGAATTTTCTGGGTGAAGTTGTTTCCATTGGTAGCTCCGAGCAGTTAAAAAAGCTTGCTTTTGAACTTAAACCATTCATTCCCAACCATATAATTGTGCTGGCGGCCGCTATAGAAAATAAAGCCTCGGTAGTTTTATTGTTTGATGAAGCAAAGACAAAAGAAAAAGGACTGGATGCTTCTGCTATAGTAAAACAGGATATTGCCCCTTTAATAAAAGGCGGTGGTGGCGGACAAAAATTCCTGGCAACAGCCGGCGGACAAGATGTTTCTTCCCTTCAAAAATTAATTGAAACCGTTAAAAGTAAACTTTAACCACTTAACATTTTAACAATTGCGAAGTCCTTCGTATATTGAAATCCTTTCTATATTTGATCTACGAAAAAAAACGTAGTTCTAAATTAATAAAACTAGAAATGATGGCAATTCAAAAAAATCTGGTGATCGCGGCCCTGGCCCTGTTAACCCTGCCGAGCGTAGTTAC
>JAEZCV010000030.1 GCA_023429985.1 Bacteroidota bacterium
ATTACCGGTGCAACATCTGCTTCTTATACTGTATCTGGCGCTACTGCCGCCGATGCAGGCTCTTACACTGTTGAAGTAACAGGTGTTTGCGGCGCTGTAACATCTGCAGGTGCAACACTTGCAGTGAATGCGGCCACTACTATTACTACACAGCCTGTTGCCACGCAAACAGTATGTGCCGGTGCTAATGCAACATTTACAGTTGTTGCCGATGGATCAGGAACACTTACTTACCAGTGGCAGAAAGATGGTGTTGACATCACTGGTGCTACTTCTGCTTCTTACGCTGTTACTGCAGCCACTGCTGCTGATGCAGGAAGCTATACGGTTGTAGTTACAGGTGATTGCGGATCGGTTACTTCAAGTGCTTCGGTGCTTACTGTAAACCCTGTTACCACCATTACCACCCAGCCCGCTGCGGTAACAACCTGTCTGCAACAAAGTGCTACATTCACTGTAGTTGCTGCCGGAACAGGAACACTTACTTACCAGTGGAGAAAAGATGGTGTTGATATTGCAGGTGCTACATCTGCTTCTTATACGGTGAGCAACATTACTGCTGCCTCGGGAGGCAACTACAGTGTGGTAGTTACAGGAACCTGCGGATCGGTAACATCGGCCAATGCCATGCTTACTGTATCCGGACCATGTACCTCTATACCATCTATTGACCAGGACATCACCAGTGCCGTACTGATGCCGAATGTTGTAAATAACTCAACCACATTGAGGGTTCATGCAACAAGAAGCGCCAGGATCAGCTGGAACATCATGGATGCCAATGGTAAAGTGGTGATGAGCTTTAACAACCAGGTAAATGCAGGACAAAACGATATCCAGTTAAGACTTGCACATCTTGCGGGTGGAAACTACTACCTGATGGGAAGCACCCAGAAAGGAAGTATTGAAACCATTAAGTTCATAAGGTTATAATTGATAAAATATCATGCATATAAAATCCCGCTCGAATGAGCGGGATTTTTTTTATTTAATACAAAACATATTCACATGGAAATAAAGATATTTGCAACACCATAAGCTGCAGCAGCGGCAAGGCTACCGGCTACAAAAAACCAGAGAGCACCCCACCATGGATTTTTCCCGTTTATTTTTGCTTTAAACCATCCAAAAACCAGCAGAAGGAAGAGCGTGACAATAACCGAGATCTTTAAGGCATCACCTGTATTATTAAAAAAAAAGTAAGGAGCTAAAGGAATTAAACCGCCGGCTACATAAGAAATTCCAATTGTTAAAGCCGAACGCGATAAGGTTTTGGCCGAAGCTGCAGATTGATCATACATTTTAACAACTTCCGACCATTTTTCTTTGTCCTTCAATACTTCTTCAACAGCTTTTTCCTGAAACGATTCACTTAATCCCAGGTTGGCAAAAAATGTTTTTGTTCGACCTTCCTCATTACTTTCAGAACCTGAATGGTCAATTGATTTTACTAAAACATCCTGTTGATACTTTTCCGACCTGGCTGCAAAATAGCCTCCAATACCCATGGCAATTGCACCAGCTGTAATTTCTGCTAAAACTGCAATGACCACAATGGAAGTAGTTTCTACTGCTCCGCTTAAACCTGTGGCAAGTGCAAATGGAATTATTAATCCATCACTCATTCCAATAACCACATCTCCTGAAGGATCATAAGTTATTAATTGCCTTTGTTCATAAGAGGTTTCCATTCAGGGTTTATTTAAATTTCATCCAGTTTTGTCAAACTCCTGCGGATGATTTCCACGCATTCAGAAATTTCTTCTTTGGTAATAACTAGGGGAGGAGCAAACCTGATCTTATCGCCATGCGTTGGTTTTGCAAGCAAATCGTTTTCTTTCAATTCTAAACAAAGCTCCCAGGCGGCGTTTGTATTTTGATGTTCGATAACAATTGCATTCAGTAAACCTTTTCCTCTTACTTTTTTAATGTATTTAGATCCCAGGTTCTGCAATTCGGTTCTGAAGAATGCACCTAAAGCTTCTGCTTTCTCAGCAAGATTTTCATTCTTTATTACTTCCAGTGAAGCTATGGCAACAGCACAAGCAAGTGGATTGCCTCCGTAGGTAGAACCGTGTTCTCCGGGCCTGATGGTTAGCATGATCTCATCATCGGCCAGCACGGCACTTACCGGCAGGGTTCCTCCACTTAATGCTTTGCCAAGAATGAGAATATCCGGTCGTACATTTTCATGATCGCAGCAAAGTAATTTACCTGTACGCGCAAGTCCCGTTTGAATTTCATCTGCTATAAACAAAACATTTTTAGCTTTACAGAACTGGTAAGCTGTTGAAAGGTAACCATCATCCGGAACCATTACGCCTGCTTCGCCCTGGATGGGTTCAACCAGGAAACCAACTACTGTTTCATCTTCCAGTTCGGCTTTTAATGCACTGAGATCATTATATGGTATTTGAATAAAGCCAGTCATGAATGGCCCAAAACCTTTTTTGGAAGAAGGATCTGTGCTGAAGGAAATTACAGTTGTTGTTCTTCCATGAAAATTATTATTGCAAACAATGATTTTTGCTTCACCCTGCGGAACTTTTTTAACCTCATAACCCCAGCGCCTAGCGAGTTTGATGGCAGTTTCCACTGCTTCTACACCGGAGTTCATGGGAAGCACCTTATCGTAACGGAAATATTCTGTTATGTATTTTGAAAATTCGCCCAGCTTATCGCTGTGAAATGCACGGCTGGTTAATGTAAGCTTTTTTGCCTGTTCAATAAGTGCATCAATGATGGCAGGATGACAATGTCCCTGGTTTACTGCCGAATACCCGCTCAGAAAATCGAAATATTTTCTTCCTTCCACATCAAATACATAAACACCTTTACCTTCTTTTAAAACAACAGGAAGCGGGTGATAATTGTGCGCACCATACATTTCTTCCAGTTCAAGATAATATTGCGAATTGTTAACTACACCAGTAGCTGACTGCATAAAATAAAATTTAATAATGAAAGATAATAAATGAAATCCTATATAAAACCCGGGAAGATCAGTGATTGAGAAGGTCGAGGTGGAGAGATAGGATTGCCGTCATGGTGCGAAGTTAATAAAAATCAATGACCATCATAAATCACACCTGTTGTTGGTGTTTCGTAAAGTTTGATCCTGCTCAATAATGGAAGTAAAGGCTTTATTTGCTTCCATATCCAGATGGTAATGTTTTCGGCAGTTGGATTCTCCAGTCCGGGAATATCGTTAATAAGCTTATGGTCCAGCTGGTCTATTACAGAACCTACAGAATCCTTTAACTCTTTAAAATCCATGATCCAGCCCAATGCGGGATCCAGATCTCCCTTTATATAAACACGTAGGCGGTAAGTATGGCCATGCATATTTTTACATTTATGCCCATCGGGAACATTAGGCAAAAAATGAGCAGAATCAAACGAAAACTCCTTGTAGATCTCCATGGCGAAAATTGAGCGCAAAAATAAGCAAACTCCCCAGTAGCTAGGATATGATTTTTATAAAATAGTGCGCAGGAAAAGAATATTGGGCCAGATTTTCCTGGAGAAAATTCTTCTTTTCAAATATTCCATATACGGTTGAACCGCTTCCACTCATAGAAGCATAGACAGCGCCTTTATCATACAATAATTTTTTAATGCTGTCTATTTCGGGGAATTGCTTAAAAACAGCGTTTTCAAAATCATTACAGAGCAGGTTTTTCCATTCAGTTACCGGTTTTGTAATGAGGTCCTTCACCACATTTTCTTTTTGGCTGGGAATGATATCCTTAAATGCATTTGCAGTGGAAATATGAATTCCAGGATTAATCACTACCAGGTGATAGGCCGAAAGATCCAGCGCGATCTCTGTCATAATCTCACCTCTTCCTCTTGCCAGGCATGGTTTGTTGATGATGAAAAAAGGACAATCACTTCCCAGTTTCAAGGCATAGTCCACTAACTGTTCCTGACTAAGACCCAGTTTAAATTTTTTATTGAGAAGTAGAAGCGTAAATGCACCATCTGCACTACCGCCACCGAGGCCTGCCCCTATGGGAATGTTTTTATGTAAATGGATGGAAACAGGAGGGAGGTCGGGAAAATCTTTTTTAAGTAAATGGCAGGCTTTGAGGCAGATATTTTGATCTGCAGGTGTATCTATATCATTGCCGGATGATGAAAAATGAATTTTACTTCCGGAATTCCTGGTATTGATTTCTAAAGCATCATAAATGGAAAGTGGATAGAATACAGTTTCAAGATCGTGGAATCCATCATCTCTTTTTCGAATGATGTTTAATCCCAGGTTTAGTTTAGCATTAGGAAAAACTATCAAGAGGATGTGTTTAGTGGAAGTTAACTTCCTTTTTTCCTGCTGTTGATCTCATCTCGAATGGCAATTGCCTTAATATAATCTTCCTGCTCAAGAACATCGTTCAATAAGGTATTGAGATCTTCCAGGCTCATGGTTTTTAAATCTCCTTTACCGCCCGGTTCTTCTTCAGGTGAGGATATTGATGGCGTTTTCCTTTTCTTACCCGAGCCAGTTCCGGGATCTTCCATTAAGATGCCGGCACTTTCCAGAATATGTTCATAAGTATAAACAGGACATCCAAATCTTACAGCAAGAGCGAGCGCATCAGAAGTGCGTGAATCAATTTCTATGGTATCATTATCAGAAGAACAAACAAGTTTGGAATAAAAAATGCCTTCCTGGAGGTCGGAAATGATGACTTCGTGAAGATCGATATTGAAAGCGCTCATAAAATTCTTCATCAGGTCGTGGGTGAGAGGCCGGCTGGGTTGCATTTTTTCAAGCGCCACAGCTATAGCCTGGGCTTCAAATCCACCGATTACAATGGGAAGCCTGCGTAAACCGTTTACTTCACCCAATACAACTGCATAGGAATGGGTTTGGGTAATGCTGTGAGAAAGAGCCACAATTTCCAATTCTATTTTCTTCATACCTAATAAACAACGCTTTGCTAAGGCTGCAAACCTACGATTTTAAGTCAATAAAAATGCCATAGTGAGCGCTTACTCCCTATGGCATCATTCCTTATGCGAGGCCTTTCAGCTTTTTAATAGCTGAGTTTAATTTGGGTAAAACTTCAAATGCATCACCAACAACTCCATAGTCGGCTGCTTTAAAAAATGGAGCTTCCGGATCTTTATTAATTACAACAATAACCTTGCTGCGATTAACGCCGGCAAGGTGTTGAATGGCACCACTGATACCAACAGCAATATATAAATTTGGTGCAATAGCTACACCTGTTTGTCCTACGTGTTCATTGTGAGGCCTCCAGTGTGCATCGGCAACCGGCCGACTACATGCAAGTGCTGCGCCCAGTGTTTCGGCCAGCTCTTCTACCATACCCCAGTTCTCCGGACCTTTCATTCCGCGTCCGGCACTTACAACGATATCGGCTTCGGTTAAAGAAATCTTTCCGGAAGTTTTTGTACTTCCTATGATTTTAGTTCTGGGAGCTTCAACATTCAAATCAAGTGTGGCAACTTCCGCGTTTCCTTCTTTCTGCACAATCGTATAGGCATTCACGTTAAGAGATATGACCTTGATTTCACTGGTCAAGGACACCGTTGCATAGGCTTTTCCTGAAAAAACATTCTTTTTAACCTTAAAACCATTTGAAGTATCCGGAAGGGCTGTTGCTCCCGAAGCAAGTCCTGCTTTTAACCGCACAGCAACGCGCGGTGCAATGGATTTACCGGTTGAATTATTTGAAAAAACAACCACTGTTGCATTTGTTTTAGTGGCTGCTTCGGCAATAGCTTTTGCAAATACCTGCGTATCTGCCTGGGCCAGGTTGGCATGATCTGCCCGGTGAACTTTTTTTATTCCATACTGTCCCAGGGTAGCCAGGTCTTCGCCTGTTTTTCCCAATACCAGCGCTTCGGCATTAACCCCGGTTTGTTCGGCTATTTTGGCGCCATAACTTAAAGCTTCAAAAGACGATTTTTTTATATGGCCATCTATATGATCTACGTATATTAAAACACTCATGTTATTGCTAATTTTTTTAAGGTTGAATTGATGATCTTATTAAATGGCCTTTGCTTCTTCGTTCAGTAAGCGTACCAGTTCATCAATATTATCGGGAGAAACCAGTTTCACACCTGCTTTGGCAGGAGGTAATCCAAATTCAGTGAATTGCATAGGCGAATCGCCTGCTACAGCTTCCACCACTTTCAAAGGCTTGGTTCGTGCGGCCATGATACCTCTCATATTAGGTATCCTGGCTTCGGCCATTCCTTTCTGGCAGCTGATCACCACGGGAAGAGGGGCTTCAACTGTTTCCTCCCCGCCTTCAATTTCCCTTTTTACGGTGGCAACTGCACCATTTACTTCCAGGCTGGTTGCAAGGGCAACGTAAGGGAGGTCAAGCATTTCGGCAAGCATTCCACCTACACAACCTCCATTATAATCAATGGTTTCCTTGCCTGTAAGCACAAGGTCGTAACCACCCTGTTTTGCCATTTCGGCTATTTGTGTTGCCACCTGGTAGCTGTCGGTTGGATTTATATTTATGCGAATAGCTTCGTCGCCGCCAAGTGCAAGGGCTTTGCGAATTATAGGTTCAGCATCGGCAGCACCAACTGTAACCAGGTGAATTACATGAGAGGCATCCTTTTCTTTCAACTCAATGGCTTTTACCAGGGCATACCATTCGTCGTAAGGATTGATTATCCATTGAACACCTGCTTCAGCGAATTTCGTGTTGTTATCTGTGAAGGCTATTTTTGCAGTGGTGTCTGGTGTTTTACTAATGCAGACAAGTATTTTCATACAGCTAATTTAGAAAATTAAAATTTAGTTGCATAAGCAACTAAGGATATGCAAATATAAGGCGCAAATATACCCGAACAGCCAAAGCAAAAAGATGGAAAGGATAGAGAAACTTAAAGAATTTTTAAATGCTTCCCCAACAGATAGTTTCCTCAGGCATGCGTTGGCGCTGGAATACATTAAAGAGGGCAGGGAAGAAGATGCCATGCGGTTATTCGGGCAGTTATTGCAGGATAACCCGGGATATGTTGGGTCTTATTACCAGCTGGCCAAGTTGCTTGAAAAACATGGCAGGACTGAAGAAGCGATAAGCTGTTATGAAAAAGGAATGGAAATGGCCAGAACTTCTGGCGACCAGCACAGTTATAATGAATTGAGATCGGCATGGGAAGAACTTATCTTTTAAAAAATTGATTTTGCTCCAGCGTTTCCAGGATTTTTTTGAAAAATATCAGGCAGGAAGGTCAAAATTTCTTGTAGCCATCAGCGGCGGCATGGATTCGGTGGTATTGGCC
>JAEZCV010000059.1 GCA_023429985.1 Bacteroidota bacterium
GGCTATGTGCCAGTTCAGGTTGTGTATAGGCAAACTGCTTGGCCTTATCCCATGTTTTGCTTCCCTTTCCTTCCACCATATAACAAAGAATGGTCCACGGTGCACCGGCAAATCCAATCAATGGCACGCGTCCATTTAATTCTTTTTTGGTTAGGGAAAGTGCATCCATTACATAGTGCAAACTACCTTCAGCATTGCTTGTATTTAATGCGTCAATATCCTGTTTTGTAACAATAGTTTTTGGAAGTGAAGGTCCTTTGCCTTCTTCCATCAATACTTCAAGTCCCATTGCCTGTGGAATCACCAGAATATCAGAGAAAATGATGGCTGCATCAACGCCCACCTGGTCAACAGGCTGCAGCGTAATTTCTGTTGCCAGTTCCGGTGTTTGAACACGGGTGAAGAAATCATATTTGTTACGAAGTTTAATATAATCGGGAAGGTATCTTCCTGCCTGGCGCATCATCCATACGGGTGGTCTTTCAACTTCTTCCTTTCTTAATGCTCTTAATAAAAGATCGTTTTTTAATGCGCTCATGCTATTGCGTTTTTATACTGAAATGCTCCATGATTTGCTGCAACATGGCTGCAGGATCGGGATCTTCTGATATGATTATTGTATTATTAGAATAATTTGAAATGGTGGCTGCGGTTGTTTCTCCAATGGCAAAAAAGCTGGCTTTTCCAGGATGGTTATATTTAAAAAAAGAATCCACCCCACTCGGACTGAAAAACATGATGGCATCGAATTCATCATGAATTAAAACGCCCTGTTCAATGGTTTTGTAAACCACAATTTCTTCCAGGCTGATATTATTTTTAGCTAAAGTTTCGGGAATTTCCTTTCGCCTGATATTTCCGCAAAAGAATACAAACGATTGGATGCCTGTTTGTAAAATGGCAGCAGCTAATTCATTTCCATTAACTGCATTGCTGATGATTTCATTCCCGGGAAAATGATGCTGTATATATTGTTTTGTTTTTCCTGAAAGGCAGTAAAATATTTTGTTTTTTATAAAGATCTGATTTGACTTCAAAATCTTTGCAACTGCTTCAACCCCATTGGCGCTTGTAAAAATGAAGTGAGATGAAATTTTAAATTGATGGAGAATCTTTTGAACGGTAATTCTGTCTGCAACAGGTTCTATGCTAATAAAATCTTTTTGGGTCAGGCTGATACTATAATTTTCAGCTTTTTCTTTGAGAGCAGCAGGTAGAATTTTAGTAGATAATACTTTAAGCCTTTCCATTTTCACCTCCACCTTTTTCACGAAACAGATTTACGATTTCTTTTCCGCCTTTCGCCATAATCTCATGGGCCGCTTCTATGCCTAATTCATTAGCTTCAGCTATTGCCAGTTTTTTCTCAATATCAATTAACCTGGTGCCATCCGGGCTTACAATGTTACCTTTTAGTAAAACCTGGTGGTTATCAATTGCAGCCAAAGCCGAAATAGGAGTGGAGCATCCTCCCATAAGTGTTCTTAAAAAATCTCTTTCAATTTTAGTGCAGAGCGCTGTTGCTTCATCATTAAACGACTGGCAGGCATTAAAAGCTTTTTCATCATCTTTTCTGCAAACGATCATAATGGCACCCTGGGCAGGCGCCGGCAACATCCAGTCGAGATCAACAGATTTTCTGGGACGCAAATGAATTCTTTCCAGCCCGGCTGCAGCGAAAATGGCACCATTCCAGTTGCTTTCTTCCAGCTTTCTCAATCTTGTATTTACATTACCACGGAGGTTTTCTGTTTTATGATGAGGAAACCTGTATTTCCACTGTGCTATGCGGCGCACACTTCCGGTGGCAATGGTGAAAGATGTTGAATCATTTGGATTATTAATCCATTTTCCATTTATATATCCTAATGCTTCCAGGTCCTCTTCATTTTTATAAACAAGAATATCTTTTGTAGAAGCTCTTGGTAAAACTGCGGCCTGGATAATTCCCTGTGCGGGCTGTGTGGGAACATCTTTCATGGAATGAACGGCAAGGTCTATGCGATTATTCAACAAAGCGGCATCGAGGGATTTTGTAAACACACCCTGAACGCCCATTTCATAAAGCGGTGTAATGAGGTCTACATCGCCTTCGCTTTTCATGTAAATAAGTTCGGAAGCAATACCTGCTTCATGCAACAGGTTTTTAACCGTATTCGCCTGCCAGACAGCCAGCTGGCTATCCCTGGTTCCAATGCGTAAAACCCCAGACATTAATTATTAGTGCTTATAAAGTTGTTAAGAGCAGCAATGTACTGACATCCTTTTTGATTATCGATCCTTACCTTTCCTGCAATGTCGTTCAGCACACGCTGGATACGGATATCTTTGGTTTTAGTACAGGAATGGTGCTGAACATATACGGGATGTTCATACAATTCTTTCAGTTTAAGTTTAAGATCTTTCAACATAGGCACATGCCTGCGCATATCGCACCATTCTTCAAACTCCATTTTAAGTTCGCTGATAATGGCTTTTGCTTTAGGAACCTCACCCATTCTCATTTTCAAAGTTTCATCTTTAAGCCTCGACAGCTCATCCACACTCACCAGTTGCACATTTGCAAGTTCAACGGCCGAGCATTCTACATTATATGGAATGGAAAGGTCAATGATGATCTTATTTCCTTTGCCCTGTAAATGACGTTTTAAAATAACCGGTTCCTGTGCATTGGTGGCAACAAGAATAATATCGGCCTTGCTTACTTCTTCTTCAAGATGGTCGAGCAGGGCCGAACGAAGTCCTAATTCCCCTGCAAGCATTGCTGCTTTTTCGGCGGAGCGGTTAATGAGCGTAATATTTTTGGTGTTTAAATAATCCACCAGGTTTTTACAGGTGTTGCGGCCGATTTTGCCAACCCCCAGCAACAAAATATTTTTTGAAGATGGATCTTCCACCTTGTTTTTTAAGTATTGAACAGCCGCAAATGAAACCGAGACCGTACCTCCACTCAATGCAGTGCAATTCTTGATCAACTTGGATGATTGAAGCACAGAATTTACCAGCCTTTCGGTAAAGGCACCTACAAATCCTTT
>JAEZCV010000068.1 GCA_023429985.1 Bacteroidota bacterium
GGTACATGAAGGCGGTCATGCCATTCATTCATTTCTTGCGCATGAACTTCCTTTAACTGCATTCAAGGAATACCCAATGGAAATTGCCGAAGTGGCAAGCATGACCATGGAATTATTTTCCATGGATCATTGGGATGTATTTTTTGATAATGCCGATGATCTGAAAAGAGCCAGGCAACAACAGCTTGAAAGAGTGCTTACCATTTTCCCATGGATCGCTACCATTGATAAATTTCAGCACTGGGTTTATGAAAATCCAAATCATACCCTCGAAGAAAGGGAGGAGAACTGGAGATCTATCATGAATGAATTTACTTCCATAGCCATTGATGTTACGGGCCTGGAAGAATACAGGAAATACTCATGGCAACGCCAGCTTCATTTGTATGAAGTACCGTTCTATTATATTGAATACGGTATAGCCCAATTAGGTGCCATTGGTCTGTGGAAGCAGTACAAAGAAGATAAGCAGAAAGCTATCAGCCATTACATCAACGCACTTAAATTAGGTGGAACAAAAACACTTCCCGAATTATACGAAGCAGCAGGATTAAAGTTCAGCTTTTCGCAGGACTATATCAGTGAGCTAATGCTTTTTGTTCAAAAAGAAATGGAAGAGATCACGAGGTGATCATTTTGTACAATCTACGCAGGTGCCATTAATTACTACCTGCACATTTTCGGCTCTATAACCTTTGGGAAGGGGAATGTTGGGCGAAACCGTATCGTCAAGACAAATCGTTTTTTCGCATTGCGCGCAAACAAAATGCACATGATCGTCGTGATGATGGCCCTCCTTGCAATCGCGGCAAAGCGCATATCGAATGGAATTATCTGAAGTAGGAATGGTATGGATAATGCCTTTTTCTACAAATGCCTGGAGTGTTCTGTATACTGTAACGCGATCGAATTTTTCTCCTGCTTTTTTCTCTATATCTCCATGCGCCAGCGCGTCTTTGGAATCAAGAAAAAGCGTAAGGATCTTGCGACGGCTTTCTGTTACGCTTAGGTTTTTTCTGCGGAGGATATCGCCGAGTCGATTTTCAATATTTCCTGTTTCAGAGGTCATTGTTTGAGTAAATTTACAATGTCTCCTTCCATTTCTTTCATTTCGGAAGGTTTGATACCATCATAAATTTTTACAACCTTTCCTTTTTTGTTTACCAGGGCAATGTATTGGGTATGCAGGAAATCATCATTAATATCCTGAACAAAATTCGCCGGATCATCTACCTTATAACTGTGCCTTGCAGCAATATATAAACTGTCCTTACGGCCTGTTAGGAAAACCCATTTATCAGTATTTACTTTCAGAGAATCGGCATAATGTTTTAAAACGGCAGCTGAATCGGTGCCCGGGTCGCAGGTGTGGGAGATTAAAATGAAATCTTCAGTATCCTTGAATTTTTCATAAACCGGCTTAAGGTTATTGCTCATTTTCGGGCAAATACCTTTGCAGGTAGTGAAGAAAAAGTTCACTGCTGCCACCTTTCCTTCCATATCTTTTTCGGTAAAATGTTTTCCATCCTGTGTAGTAAACGCAAAAGGCTGCACTTCGCTGATAGGAGGCATTTTTGGATTTACATATCCCGGAACTGCGTAGGTAAGTGTTAGAAAAAATCCCACAACAAGAACCGAAAAGAAAATAGTGTAAAAAATCTGCTTTTTAGACATGTGGCGGTTTTTGGCGCAAAGGTAGCACGGTTACTGCCGGGGAAAATGATTATTAACAGGTTTTTTCATTTACTCCCCGCTTTTGGGCAGAACCCGCCAGGAAGTAACCTGGGGGTTATCTTAGCAAAATGAAAAAGATCATAAACCTCCTTATTATATCCTTTTTATTCAGCATATCATCTATTGCGCAAAATGCCGGGGAAGAAATAAAAGCCATTCTTAAAGAGCAAACAATTGCCTGGAATAAAGGCGACATTGAGGGATTCATGCAAAGCTACTGGAACAATGATTCGCTGATGTTTATTGGAAAAAATGGGGTGAAGTGGGGCTGGAAAGAAACGCTGAATAATTATAAAAAAGGCTATCCCGATAAAACAGCCATGGGAAATTTATCTTTTGATATAATCCAGGTGAAAAAAATTTCTGATGAATATTTTTTCGTGGTGGGAAAATGGATGCTGAGCAGAACCATTGGTGATTTGCAGGGGCATTTTAATTTATTATTGAAGAAGATCGAGGGTAAGTGGCTGATCGTTGCGGATCACAGCTCCTGATCAATCATCTCACAGTTTAGTAGAAATGTTCCTGTCGGCACCTGCTACAAAATAATAATTCAGTTCCTCACTAAACTGCCTGCCAAATTCCTTATCGGTAAGTGCAGGTTTTCCATTTAAAAAATCATCCATCAGGTAAATACTATATCCCATTTGTTGAAGGAATGAGTAGATCATTTCAGGTGTTGTGCCATAGAATGAACTACCTGATTTGCCGCATTCAAAAATTATTATTGGCAGATGTTTTTTTAGAATGCTTTCAGCCCCTTTTAAAACACCCAGCTCACCACCTTCCACATCAATTTTAATTAGAGTTAGAGGTAAAGAAATGTCTACGATGGCATCAAGCCTTTCGGTTTCCACTTCTATTAAAACATCATCTTCATGTTTCCTGTCGTATTTCCTTTTAACCAGGCCACTATAGGCGGGATTGGACAGAACATAATTGAAATTTGAAAGGCCTTTTTTATCTGAAAGTGCATAAGGGTGAATGAATACATTTTGATTTCTGCTGTATTTTTTCTTCAACTCTTCATACAAAACCGGTATAGGTTCAAAACCAAAATGTTTTCCGTTTGGGGCTGCCTTCAGTATTAGGTCAAGTATTTCACCTTTATGCGTACCAACATCTATGCAGTTGCTGCCCGGCTCACAATATCTTTTAATGATCTGCTGTGTATAGCCATCATATTTCTGGTTAAGCGTAAAAGCAAAAGGAAGTTTTTTTATAAGATTTTTCAACAAAGCTTTTATCAAGACAATTGATTTTGATGTTAGCCCGGGGATTCTGCCATCCATTGCGCCTAAGTGGTGCAGTTAGAGCTATTGTTTTTTGGGTCCTCTCCAAACGCGAATAAAATAAATTAGCAAATAAATGAAACTTACAAAAGCAACAACATAAAAAACAATATTGTACCAATGCACTCCATTTTTTATTCCGGCCAGGTCAAAAAATAATCCTGCACCAATGATCAGCATCAGCCAGGTAATTCCAAACACAAGTGAGTTAACAATTTTTCTGAAATATCTTCTCACCTCTGGCTCCATTCCGGAATTATATTCATCCATCTTATCAAGGTACTAATAATGATCTGAAAGCAGTAGAGTCGCCATTGAAAACATTGAAATCAACTTTGCCATTAATTCCATTTACTCTTCCCGATTCGCTGTGCTGCCAAAAACTCCAGTCACGACTGATGCGCGGCTGGTAGGGCTGCAGGTAGTGTGCCACCCACAATGGGTATTCATCAAAATATCCTTTCAGGTATTGTTTGTAAAAATCGGCATTGGTATAAATAATGGGCTGTACACCATAATATAATTCCACTGCTTCCAGCCAGGCCTTTACTTCTTTTCTGAGCTTTTCCGGTTTTACTCTCGATATCTGCTCTACATCAAGCACGGGAGGAAGATCTCCAGCTTCAATCTTTACTTTATTTATAAAATGCTTAGCCTGTTTTTTTCCATCACGGGAAGGAATAAAGAAATGATAAGCCCCGCGCACAATTCCCGCTTTCTTTGACCTGCTCCAGTTGCGTTTGAAATAGGCATCTGATAAATTAGTTCCTTCTGTTGCTTTGATAAATGCAAAACCCAGGCGCACATCATGCACCTGCATTTGTTTTACCTCTTCCCATGAAATCTGTTGCTGGTATTTAGAAACATCTATGCCATGAATACTGTAATTAGCAGGAATAGGAATGCCAAATTGAGGGTACCGTACAAACTCCGGTTCACGCGACTGTATCCATAGCAGGTATAAAAATCCTAAAAGGATCAATCCACCAATAATTGTAAGTAATACAAAAATTTTTGCGGAGGTTTTTTTCTTCTTCTTTTTTGCAGGCACATGCAATGATAATAAGTTTCACGCAAGGATATTTATGGTGATTTTAAATTTTCGGAAGGTATTAACGGCTTGGTGCTTGGCAGTTGCTTCTTATCTTGCACCATGCCTCAGTTTAACTGGAACGACAGCCTCAACTTCATCAGCAAAATTACCATGCGCCGTGCATGGAATGTTTTGAAGGTTTTTGCCAGTTATCATGTAAGTAAATGGACAAAAAAAACCATACAATGGGGCTATCCTGTTTCCATTTCTTTTGAGCCAACAACATCATGCAATCTTCGTTGTCCTGAATGTCCAAGCGGATTACGTGCTTTTACCCGGCCAACTGGCATGTTGAAGAAAGATTTCTTCAGCGAAACCATCGATCAATTATATAAAGATCTAACCTACCTGGTTTTTTATTTCCAGGGAGAGCCTTATCTCAATCCTGGTTTTTTGGAAATGGTGAAATATGCCTCATCAAAAAAAATATATACGGCCACCTCTACCAATGCTCATTATTTAAACGACAATAATGCAAAGCTCACTGTTGAGAGCGGGCTTGACAGGTTGATCATTAGCATTGATGGAACCACGCAGGAAACTTACCAGCAATACCGCGTGGGAGGCAAGCTGGAAAAAGTTCTGGAAGGTGCTGCCAAAATTGTAAAATGGAAGAAGGAATTAAAGAGCAAAACGCCTTTTATTATTTTCCAGTTCCTGGTGGTGCGCCATAATGAACACCAGGTAAAAGATGTTCAGGAATTGGCCAAGAAAATTGGTGTTGACCAGGTGCGATTGAAAACCGCGCAGGTTTATGATTACGAAAATGACCCCAACAAACTGATTCCTTTAAATCAGAAATACAGCCGCTATAAAAAATCAAAGGAAGGGAAAACCGAGTTCCGTGGAAACATTGCCAACCATTGCTGGCGCCTGTGGCACGACCCTGTAATAACCTGGGATGGCGCTGTGGTGCCTTGTTGCTTCGATAAGGATGCGCAGTATAAACTGGGGAATTTAAAAGAACAGAGTTTTAAAGAATTATGGCATAATAAAGACTATCACCAGTTCCGTTCTGCAGTTCTTCAAAGCAGGAAAAATATTGATATATGTGCTAATTGCTCTGAAGGGGTGAAGGTTTGGGGATGAGATAGTGAGTAGTGAGTGGTGAATCTTTTAGGATTTAGTGCAAAATGGAGGTTCCCTAAACCACTAAACGCCTAAACTCTCTAAACGCCAGTCTAACTCTAAAAAATCAGTAACTTTGCACTCAATATGAGAAAGCGCTTATTTATAGCATT
Source organism: Bacteroidota bacterium (assembly GCA_023429985.1). GTDB lineage: Bacteria > Bacteroidota > Bacteroidia > Chitinophagales > Chitinophagaceae > Flavisolibacter. Next base: position 5,361 of record JAEZCV010000068.1, read on the forward strand.
TTTTTCCTTCCTACTCACTGTTTCTTTTAACCAGGCTATGGCCCAGTGTTCAATTTGTACCAGAACAGCCCAGCAGCTTGGAGAAAAACCAGCGCGAGGGTTAAATACCGGTATTATGTACCTTGCCTTTACGCCTCTTATTTTGATTGGTGTAATTGGCTATCGCTGGTGGAGAAAAGGTGGCGCTAAAGGGTAATATTCATTTTACGAAGAAGATCGGCTTCCACTGATGGGGGAAATTTGTTTTTAAACAACGCGTAAGATCGTTTTCCCATCATTTCCCATTTTTCTTTTTCCTGCCACGCGTTCTCCAATTGTTTTTCAATTGCACCGGCAAATGCATTTTCGCATATCCATCCGTTCCCATTAAGCCATTGAGGCATATCGCCTATATTACTAATTAAAACCGGCCTTGCCATAGACAGGGCTTCCACAACTGCAATCGGCATGGCATCCATGTGCGTTGCCTGCAGAACCACATGTGCATGCAGCAGTACCTGTTCAACATCATCAGTATGGCCTTTTAAAAAAACCTTATCCTGCAGTTGGTTTTTTAAAATCAATTCCTCCAGCATTTCTTTATCTCTGCCTTCTCCATACAAATGAAGTTCCCAGTTTCTTTCTTTCCATTTTGCCGATGAAAAAGCTATAATAAGCTGGTCCTGCGCTTTTCTCCAGCTTTCTAATGCAGCCAGCATAATAAAAATATAATTGCCATTTACAGGTCCTGGATAAGGCGCCGGCCCAAAAGGCATATCAAAAGAAATGGGGTTAAACAGTATTGAACTATTTGGTATCTGAATATTTAGATTTTTTTCAAGCATGTTTACAATCTTCCCCGATGCGAAAAGATTAGATCGGGCATTCATTAACCAGTTTTTCAGCCTTTTATTTTTTGATGAAGAAAAATGTTGCGATTCATTATAGTTGTGAAATAAAAGGCTGTAGCTTTTAATTTGTGATGAAGATTTATAGAGGCGGATGTTTGTAATTTCAAATCCACCCTGGTTAAAAATTACATGGTCGAAATGGGCATAAGGAAGGTTTTTTAGAAATCTCCCTGCTGCTATTTTTGAAAATTTATATTGAAGTTTTTCAACAATACCTTGTTTTTTTCTTCCTTTATTAGGTATCCATAATATTTTAATCCCTGCATTTTTTAATATGTAAGCCTTATCTTCTTTTTCCTTCCAGTGAAACAAGACGCAGGACACCTGGCAGCCTTTTTTTGCCGCAAACAATGCCGCTCGAAACCACAGCTCTTCGCTGCCGCCCCATGCAGCGCCGTTCATCAGCGAAATAAAAAGAAGTGATGGCATTACAAAGGCTTATGTGCAACTACAATATAGTTGAGGGTAAATATTTCGTCGCGGAACTTTTTATCTAACCAAATAGCAAAATGATTACGTAGTTGGGTAAGTCGCAGTTCCATGAAAAGAATTTTTTTCAGCTTGTTGCCTAAACTTTTTCTTTTTTGAAATGAATGATACATCATGTTATTACGTAGCTGGTAAACTGCAGCCCATTTGCCTCCATTGGCTTTAATATAATTTATATTGAAACCATGCCGGCTGAATAATTCTTTCAGTCCATGTTTGGTATACCTGAAAAAATCATAAGGTTCTTCGTGCAGTTCCCATGCAAATGGAACAGTCAAAATAATTTTACCGCCGGGCTTTAAAACACGGTAAACTTCCTGCATCATTTTATCATGTTCAAAAACATGTTCTAAAACCTGTGTGGCTAAAACTGTATCAAAAATGCCATCTTCAAATTTTAATTCTGTTACAGGACAAATTACATCTACACGGTTCTTATCACTTTGAATAATATCGCAACCTACGTGAGAAGAGGATTTGGTAGTGTATATAGATTCATAAGGCTTGTTTCCACAACCCAGGTCGAGCAGGTGGCCGGAGGCATGTTCGCTTATAGCTTCCCGGATGTCCTGCAGCAAAAAATAATAATGTATATAATGAGGATGTTTACTTTTTACATCGGGCTTGTCGAGCCTTCCGAGGTTTTCCTGGCGCATGAGCGTAATTTCAGGCAAAGTAAAAAGAAATTACAAGGAAATTTTTATCTAAGAAGATTTCTCATGAATGCTTTCAATGAAAGAATACAGATTAAAATTTTCAGTATGCTTTATTTTATCCGCGATCATAGATCTGGAAATTCCCTTCATCTTTCTCTCGCGTAAAAGAAAATAAGCTTTTTCTGCCAGTAAATATTTTCTTCTTTCATTAGTGAGATTCATTTCCCGGTGTTTTTCAATTGCCGCTACCAGTTCTTCAACTCCGGATCGCTGGCTGGCTATTGTTTTAAGAACAGGTATCTCAGCTTTTTTTAGAAGGAATGCCGGAGCCAGCATTTGTTTCAAATTTTTTACAAATACATCCGCATCGGGCCTGTCGCTTTTATTTACAACAAATATATCTGCCACTTCCATCAATCCCGATTTCATGGTCTGCACTTCATCTCCTGCCTCCGGAACCAATACTACAACGGTTGTATCTGCCAGGCCTGCAATTTCAATTTCGCTTTGTCCAACACCTACTGTTTCCACAATTATATAATCAAAACCTGCAACCTTTACCAGGTCGGTAATTTCAATGATCTTAGGGCTCAATCCTCCCATTGATCCCCGTGTAGCAAGCGAGCGAATAAAAACGTTTGGATTGGTATACCATTCACTCATTCGAATACGATCGCCCAGTACGGCTCCTAAATTAAATGGTGATGAAGGATCTACACAAAGCACAGCGGTTTTTTTCCCTCTGCTAATTAGTGCTCCAATAATGGCATCAACCAGGGTGCTTTTACCTGCGCCTGGCGGGCCGGTGATGCCAATGATGCCGGCTTTTGCATCAACAGGCAGTGATTTCATGAATGCTTCATACCCGGGATGTTCATTCTCCACCAGGCTGATTGACCTGGCAAGTGACCTGACATCACCATCTATTATATCTTTAAGCAATTCCTGCCACATCAATTATTATTGTTATTTCGCATCAAATGAGTTCTGTTCTAAACAAAAATATGGTGAATCAAACAGAAGGCTATAAAAGAAATCAGCTGATAGCATTATCTATAGTGCTGATGCTGGCCTGCCTGTTTATTTCACGGGCAGCTCTATCATTAAGCATGATTGCCTTTTTGGTGCTGACAATTGTTCATAATAAGATCTTATCTCAGTTAAAAGCGTTTATAAATAACAGGTTCCTGGTTTCTGTTGCCATTTTATTTTTTATTCCACTTATTAGTTATTTCTGGAGCAGCAATAAAGTGGAATGGGCCGATATTGCACGTATTAAGTTCCCACTCCTTTTTTTCCCTGTTGCATTTGCTGGCAGCTGGCAATTAAAACAAAAGGATTGGCAAAGGATTGGTTTTGCATTTGTTTTTATAATGTTTCTTGCAACATGCTGGAGCTTCTATCAGTATTTTTCCGAGTATGATGCCTTAAACGAAGCCTACCTGCGATCTAAAACAATTCGCACACCATTAGAAGATGATCATGTTCGCTTCAGCTGGATGGTAACTTGTGCAGTTTTGTGTTGCGTTTTGTTGATACGCCTGAAAGCTGGCATGAAAGCCCTGTTGATCTTCCTGGCCTCATTCTTTGTTATTTACCTTCATGTGCTTTCTGCACGCATGGGACTTCTGTCCTTTTATATCCTCTTGTTTGTGTTTGGCGGATGGTTATTGATTGAGAAGAGAAATAAAAAATTATCATTTGGATTGTTAGCCGCACTGGTTATTATGCCACTTGCAGCATGGTTCCTGGCGCCCACCTTTCGCCATCGCATACAATATTTTCTTTATGATATTTCCATGGTAAAAAACCAGCAATATGTTTCAGGTTCCAATGACGGTACACGTATTCAATCGCTGCAGGCCGGCTGGGATGTGCTGCGTAATAATCCATTAGGTGTTGGTGCGGGCGATCTGAAATCAACGATCTTTCAATGGTATGAAATGAATGTGCCTGTTATGAAAGAAGGAGAAAAATTTCTTCCCCTTTCCGAACTGCTTGTTTATGGAGGATTTGCCGGCTGGCCTGCAGTACTGATACTTACTGTAGTACTGTTATTGCCTTTATTTATGAAGATAAGGTACAGGGTTTTCTGGATAGGATTGAATATCATCATTGCTTTTAGTTTTGTTTTTGATATAACCATAGAGGCGCAATTCGGAGTTTTTATATATTTAATAATGGCTTTGTGGTGGTGGAAATGGTTTAGTTTTAAAACCAATGAATAAAAATTTATCCATTGTTGTAGTATGCAGGAATGAAAATGGCGTGATCGACCGCCTGCTTGAAAATGTTGCTGAAGTAAGCAACGATATTATTGTATATGACAATGGAAGTACTGATGGTACGCAGGATATCGTCAGAAAATTTAACGCACAACTACATGAAGGTGGATGGTTTGGTTTTGGCCCCACAAAGAAAAAAGCAGTTTCGCTTGCAACTAACAATTGGATTTTGTTTATGGATGCCGATGAAGCACTGGATGATGAATTAAAATCCTCAATTGATGCCCTTGACCTTTCAGATGAAATGGTGGTGTACGATATCAATTTTAAAAATCATATTGGCAAACGCCATGTACAATTTGGCGAATGGGGAGGAGATCATCATATCAGGATCTTCAATAGAAACAAAGTTAATTGGGATGATGCGCAGGTGCATGAGGAACTGGTGTTACCTAAAGGAATTAAAGTTAAAAAATTGAAAGGTTTTCTGCTTCATTATACCATGAAGGATACCGTGGAGTACAGCCAGAAAATGGTTAAGTATGCTTTGCTGAATGCAGAAAAGTATTTTAAAAAGGGCAAGAGATCTTCATGGCTGAAAAGAAACTTCTCCCCAACCTTCAGTTTCATAAAATATTATATTTTTCATTTAGGGTTTTTAGATGGGTGGGAAGGTTACCTCACCGCGCGCATGACAGCCTTTTATACATTTTTAAAATATGCAAGGTTGCACGAATTGCAACGCAGCAACAGAGAAAAATAATCATTTTTACAGCTGATTTTATTGCTAATTGCATCAAATTTGCGGTTAAGTATTATGATCAATTTTGTTCCAATATTTCCATTAGGCATTGTAGTTTACCCGGGAGAAAGCCTCAACCTTCACATTTTCGAACCCAGGTATAAACAAATGATCCACCAGTGCTTCGAAGAAAAAAAACCTTTTGGCATACCAGCCGTAATTAATAATGAAATGCAGGATTATGGTACGCTGGTAAACATAAAGGAAATATCCCAGGTACATGATAACGGTGAAATGGATATTAAAACCGAAGGGGAAAAGGTTTTCCGGGTGCTGGAAGTAATTAAGGAAATTCCCGAAAAATTATACAGCGGTGCTATTGTAAATTATCCTGCCAATACCCGCAGTGGGAATGCCGATGTAATGATCAAGGTAATCAATAGCATAAAAGAATTGTATAAGCTGCTGAAAGTAGATAAGGAATTTTCAAAGCATGATGGGCAACTGAATACCTACGACGTGGCTCACCATGTAGGGATGTCGTTACAGGAAGAATATGAGTTATTAGGATTGATGCATGAAAGACAAAGGCAGGAATATTTGCGCAGGCATCTTGCACGCGTTATTCCCTTGGTGGCTGAAATGGAAAGTCTTAAAGAAAAAGTAAAACTCAACGGACATTTTAAGAACCTGGAAAGTTTTGATTTTAAGTTTTAGCTGGTGAGTGGTGAGTGGTGAGTGGTG
>JAEZCV010000102.1 GCA_023429985.1 Bacteroidota bacterium
GTGTTGACTACTCCGGTCGTTCTGTAATTGTGGTAGGTCCTGAGCTGAAACTATACGAGTGCGGACTACCAAAAGATATGGCTGCTGAATTGTTCAAACCATTCATCATCCGTAAGCTTATCGAAAGAGGCATTGTAAAAACTGTTAAGTCGGCAAGAAAACTGGTAGATAAAAAAGAAGCTGTTGTTTGGGATATTCTTGAAAATATTCTGAAAGGACACCCGGTTATGCTTAACCGTGCACCAACACTTCACCGTTTATCTATCCAGGCCTTTCAGCCTAAACTTGTTGAAGGAAAAGCAATACAGTTACACCCGCTGGTAACTACGGCATTCAACGCGGATTTCGATGGTGACCAGATGGCGGTTCACGTACCACTGAGCCACTCTGCAATCCTTGAAGCCCAGTTGCTCATGCTTGCCTCTCACAACATTCTTAACCCGCAAAATGGTACGCCTATTACCCTTCCTTCACAGGACATGGTATTGGGACTTTATTATATTTCAAAAGGCAGAAAATCCACCGACGAGTTGAAAGTGCGTGGTGAAGGAAAAGCTTTTTACAGCGAAGAAGAAGTGATCATTGCCTACAACGAAGGCAAGGTTGACCTTCACGCCCACATCAGGGTAAAAACCAATGTGCGCGGCGAGGACGGAGTGCTTACACATAAGCTTCTTGAAACAACTGTAGGTCGTGTTTTATTTAACCAGTTCGTTCCAAACGAAGTTGGTTTTGTAAATGCCTTATTAACCAAGAAGAATCTTCGTGAGATCATTGGAGATATCATCAATATCACCAATATTCCAAAAACGGCGAAGTTCCTGGATGATATAAAACAATTAGGTTTCCGTACTGCCTTCCAGGGCGGACTTTCATTCTCTATCAATGACCTTATTATCCCGGCCATCAAGCAGGAATTGCTTGATAATGCCAAAGAGGAAGTTGATGAAGTTTGGGAAAACTATAATATGGGTCTTATCACCAATAACGAACGTTATAACCAGATCGTTGACATCTGGTCGCGTGTGGATACCCGTATAACGGAAACGCTTATTCGCGAACTGGCAAATGATAAGCAAGGGTTCAACTCTGTTTTCATGATGCTTGATTCCGGAGCCCGTGGATCTAAGCAACAGATCAAACAGCTGGCCGGTATGAGAGGTTTGATGGCCAAGCCAAGAAAATCCGGATCTACTGGTTCAGAGATCATTGAAAACCCGATCCTTTCCAACTTTAAAGGAGGATTGAATGTATTGGATTACTTCATCTCTACGCACGGTGCCCGTAAAGGTCTTGCCGATACCGCCCTTAAAACAGCGGATGCCGGTTACCTTACACGTAGGCTGGTTGACGTATCCCAGGATGTGGTGATTACTGAAGAAGATTGCGGAACACTTCGCGGAATTGCAACATCTGCATTAAAAGATAATGAGGATGTGATCGAGCCATTGTCCGACAGAATTGAAGGCCGTACATCATTGCATAATGTGTACGAACCTATTTCTGAAGAACTGCTTGTTTCTGCAGGCGAGGAGATCACAAATGACATTGCACAGAAAATTGAAGATTCAGGAATAGAAACTGTTGAAATAAGATCGGTACTTACCTGCGAAAGCAAGCGCGGTACCTGTGTTAAATGCTATGGTAAGAATCTTGCCACCGGTTATTTTGCACAACGTGGCGATGCAGTTGGAATTATTGCAGCACAATCCATTGGTGAACCAGGAACCCAGCTTACACTGAGAACCTTCCACGTGGGTGGTGTTGCCGGATCTGCAGCTGTTGAATCAACCATGCTTGCAAAATTTGATGGTGTTATCCAGTTTGATGGTGTTCGTTCAGTTTCCACTACCAATAACGAAGGTGATAAAGTTCAGGTAGTAATTGGTCGTACCGGTGAAGCACGGATCATGGATACCAAGAACGACCGTTTACTCATCACTAATAATATTCCTTACGGTTCAACTTTGAATGTGAAGGATGGCCAGGAAATTAAGAAAGGTGATGTGATATGCACATGGGATCCGTTCAACAACGTGATCATGGCCGAGATCAATGGTACATTGAAATTCGAAAATGTTCTTGAAGGAATCACCTTCCGCGAAGAGGCCGATGAACAAACAGGTCACCGCGAAAAAGTGGTTATCGAAACAAGAGATAAAACAAAGATCCCTTCCATTATTGTTGAAGGAAAAGAAAAGAAATCTTATAACCTTCCAACCGGTTCTCACATCATTCCTGAAAATGGTGAAGAAGTAAGAGCAGGCCAGGTGCTTGTTAAGATTCCGCGTGTTCTTGGTAAGCTTAGAGATATCACGGGTGGTCTTCCACGTGTAACCGAATTGTTTGAGGCAAGAAACCCTTCAAATCCTGCTATCGTTTCTGAAATCGATGGTGTTGTTTCAATGGGTGCTGTAAAACGTGGTAACCGCGAGATCATCATTGAAGCTAAAGATGGTGTAACTAAAAAATACCTCGTTCCGCTTACCCGCCAGATACTGGCCCAGGATGGCGACTTTGTAAAAGCAGGTTCACCACTTTCCGACGGACAAATTTCTCCGCAGGATATTCTTTCCATACAAGGGCCGTTTGCCGTTCAACAGTACGTGGTTAACGAAATCCAGGAAGTGTATCGTTTGCAGGGTGTAAGAATCAACGATAAACACATTGAAGTGATCGTTCGCCAGATGATGCGTAAGGTTTCCATTGTTGATCCGGGCGATACAAGATTCCTTGAGGATGATCTTACCGACAAGTTTGAATTCCTTGAGGAAAACGATTACATCTTCGATAAGAAAGTTGTAACAGATCCCGGAGAATCAACCAAGTTAAGAGCAGGTCAGATTGTTAGTTTGCGTGAATTGCGCGAAGAAAATTCGATCCTGCGTCGTAGCGATAAGAAACTTGTGGAATTCCGCGATGCCAAGCCTGCCACTTCAGCACCAACCTTGCTGGGTATTACCAAGGCTTCACTGGGTGTTCAAAGCTGGATATCAGCGGCTTCGTTCCAGGAAACTACCAAAGTGCTTTCATCTGCTGCCATCCAGGGTAAAACCGATGATATGCTTGGATTGAAAGAGAATGTTATCACGGGTCACCTGATACCTGCGGGTACTGGTTTGCGTGAGTTCGAAAACATTATCGTTGGTAGCAAGGAAGAATACGAATTGCTGCAAACTGCCAAGGAAGCAATGGCTTTTGATGAAGAAGAGTAATTAAAAATTATCAATATAAAATCCCGCTTTTGCGGGATTTTTTTTGTCTTTTAACCTGCAAGAGAAGTTTTTACGTTAACTGTTTCACAATTTGAAATGCAAAACGGGCTTTTGCATTGTATCAAGGCTTATTTTGCAAAAAAATACAGGGATGAATAGAGCATCGCTCATTTTTAATATTGTTTTACTTGCATTAGTCGGGGTATTGTTTTACCTGCATTTTAATTCCAAACCCAAAATAGCTGCTGCCTCCAGGGTTGATTCGGAAACCGGCGTTCCCGTTGCAGACGGAGAATTCATGATCGCTTATTTTGAATTGGATTCAATTACCAATTCATTTGCCATGGTAAAAGATGTGAAATCGGAATTGAACAAAGAAGAAGAAAAGATCAGTAAAGAGATGTCGGGTTTGCAAAAAAGTTATAATGATAAGATCGCGCGTTACCAGAAGCAGGCCGAGTCAAATCAAATGTCTCCTGTTGAATCGGAAAAAGCAAATATGGATATATTAAGAATGCAGGAGAGCATTCGAAATAAAAAGCAGGAACTTGATCAGCGTTTTCAGAATATGTACATGCAGAAAATGCAGGATGTTACTGCTAAGATCGAGGCATTTTTAAAGGATTATAATAAAAACAGGAAGTACTCCTACATCTTTGCCTACGAGCCTGGGTTCATTTATTACCGCGATACAATGTATAACATAACCCGCGACCTTATTGACGGTTTGAATTCGCAATACACTACCAAGAAGAAATAAAATATATCCGCAATTGACGTTTGCCGCGCGTTTCTAACTGAATCTTACCACAAGGGAAAGTATTATAATAGATGGAATCTCTCCGCGTTCCTCTGTGCCTCCCTGCCTCCGTGGTTCCTTTTATTAATAAAAATCAAATATTATTTCGTTGTTTTGAGGTTTAACAGGAGTGCCTGATGGAAAATTTTAAACAACTCTTCCGGGATTTTACAGAAATAAAAGTTGGTGTACTCGGCGATGTTATGCTCGACACATATATGTGGGGGGAAGTAGACCGCATTTCACCCGAAGCGCCTGTTCCTATTGTGGCATTAAAAAAGAAAGATTACAGGGTTGGCGGTGCCGGTAATGTTGCACTCAACCTTCAATCGCTGGGCGCCCGTTCTTACCTGATTTCCGTTACCGGCAACGATGTGGAATCACGCAAACTGCAGGAGTTATTAACCGACCAGCAAATCAGCGCTCAATACTGTTTCGCAAGCAATAAAAGAATCACTACAACAAAAACAAGGGTCATCAGCCGAAACCAGCACATGCTGCGCCTGGATGCCGAATTGTTGAACGATCTTGATAATGAGGACCAGGAAAAACTTTTACTGAACTTTCAAAACTTCGTAAAGGAAGAAAAGCCTCATGTTGTTATTCTGCAGGATTATAACAAAGGTGTGCTTACAGAAAATGTAATTGAAAAAGCAATTGCAATTTGTAAACAACACAATATTATCACCACAGTTGATCCAAAGCGAAAAAATTTTCTATCGTATAAAAACGTTGATGTTTTTAAACCTAACCTGAAAGAAGTTAAAGAGGCGCTTAATTTATTGTTTACCGAACCCAATCTGCATATTTTGCAGGATATACATGCGGAACTGGCCCATCTGCTGGATCATAAGATTTCTTTTATCACGCTTTCTGAAAAAGGCGTGTTTTACCAATTGGGAGAACAGTCCGCCATTATTCCATCGCACCTGCGCAACATTGCCGATGTTTCGGGAGCAGGAGATACGGTTATAGCTGTTGCCTCTTTAGTGTATGCGGCAACCGGGAATCCATTTTTAATGGCCGAAATTGCAAATATTGCCGGTGGACTGGTATGCGAGGAGGTGGGAACCGTTGCCATTAACAGGCATACCCTGCTTCATGAATGCGAGCTCTTACTTTCCTGAGACACCGATTTTAAATTGGCTTTTTTAAATACTTTTTCATAATCAACAAAAACAGTGAACCAGGTTTTTACAGCTGCAAACACCAGCATGAAAATTTTTCCTGATCCAAGCATAAGGAAGAATGCTCCGATAATTACGGTGAATTGCTGAATAAATATGCGGGGATAGGGCTCAATCATTATTCGCGATACCGATTTGGTTCTATACTCGTTTTTCAGAACAAAAACCGACAGGTTTTCATAACCATAGCCAAATACAAATGCCGACAGTAATAATATTCCGTCCTGTCCAAGGTGTTTTCCCGGATCAGTAATTAAATTGATTAGGGAAATGTTTGATCCGGGCATTGCAATTTTGAGAAACATGGTAGTCTGGATCATGACAAACATTCCATAATGTATCAAAAAAAACAAAATGAGAAAAAGGCCATGGTATGGTTTAAGACCCTGGTTCGCTTCCCAGGGCTTGGTTTGCCCGGAAAAGGAAATAATCCCCATTTTTATTATGGTGAAAAAACCGATAATTATCGTTTCCATGCAATACACCAAAAAAATATGGGTAAAACTCCAGTTTTGAAACCAAACACCATATACAGGCAGCAGGTTGGCAATTATTAAAAATATTTCGCCGGAATTAAGCTTTCGTTTGATCATCACGAAAAAGGTGCAATTTTGTTTTCAAGATAAGCTTAATAACCAGGATTCAAAACCCTTACATGTTGGATTTTTCAATAGCCATTCATGGTGGCGCTGGAACCATATTAAAAGAAGAGATGACTGCCGAACTGGAAAATGACAATAAGAATAGTTCTCAACAGGCAACCATGGCAGAATACAGGATCAATGCCCGAAAAAGTTCTGAATTCTCTTAACCCCTGTAAAATACCGGGTATTCAAATCTTCTGATGGAAATGAGCGGGTGCTGATATAAAGAAAATTAATTTCAAACATTAATATCCCTTGAAATGGAAAATATACATAAATATGCAGTGATCGTTGCAGGAGGAACCGGTGCAAGAATGGCAAGTGTAATTCCAAAACAGTTTTTACTGCTGCACGATAAGCCGGTTTTATATTATACCATAAAAGCTTTCCTGGACGCATTTGATGATCTGGAAATTATTCTTGTTCTTCCCGAAGAGTTTTTTGATATGGGTAAAGAGATCCTGGATGCTTATTTTGATTATGAAAGAATTAAAGTAACAGCAGGTGGAGAAACCAGGTTCCATTCCGTGCAAAATGGATTGAAGCTGGTGGAAAAAGAAGCAGTAATTTTTGTTCACGACGCTGTTAGATGTATGGTGAGTAAAGAACTTATTCTTCGCTGTTATCAACATACCCTTCAAATGGGAAGTGCAGTGCCTGTGGTAATGGCAAAAGATTCTGTAAGGATTCTGAATGAAGAAAAGAACGATAACGAAATTCTTGACCGTAACCGCGTAGTATTGGTTCAAACCCCGCAAACCTTTCACAGTAAAATTCTTCTGCCTGCTTTCGAAATCGATTATAAAGAAAGATTTACCGACGAAGCCACTGTGGTTGAAAGTTTCGGTCTTAAAATTTCTTTGGTGGAAGGCGAAGAGGATAATATTAAAATCACCCGGCCTGTGGACCTGAAAATTGCCGAAGGCATACTATCATCATCAACCCGGGTTCTTAGCCAGGATTCCCAATCTTAATGCAAATTTGTATTTCTGCTCCATCCATATTGGGTATGCAATTCTATCTTTGTCCGGATGGAAATATTTGACAAGATCAACGAAGCCGTTAGTTTCCTTAAACAATTCAATACAGCGGCCCCTAAAGTAGCTGTTGTGCTGGGAAGTGGTTTGGGAAATTTCGTGCAGGAATTAAAAGCAGATCATGAGATAGCTTATGGTTCTATTCCTCATTTCCCTGTATCTACCGTTAAAGGCCACCAGGGAAAATTAATTTTTGGATCCATTGCCGGTAAGCCTGTGATTGCCATGGCCGGCAGGTTTCATTTTTATGAAGGTTACAGTCCCGAAGATGTAGTGTTCCCTGTGCGGGTAATGAAACACCTGGGCATTGAAACCATTTTATTATCCAATGCGGCAGGAGGCGTGGATCCTTCATTTAAAGTTGGTGATCTTATGATCATAAACGACCATATAAGCTTTGCCACTAAAAACCCCTTACTGGGTGCTAATGACGAAAGAATTGGTCCGCGTTTTCCCGATATGAGCGAGCCATATAATAAAAACCTGATCGCTAAGGCTAAAGAAATTGCACAGAAATTAAACATAAACCTGAAGGAAGGCGTTTATTTTGGAGTGACCGGGCCAACTTTTGAAACCAGGGCCGAATATCTTTTGATTCACAAACTTGGAGCCCACGCTGTTGGAATGAGTACCGTTCAGGAGGTAATTGCAGCGATTCATATTGGTTTGAATGTCTTTGCTATGAGTGTGATTACCGATATAGGAATAAGGGAAGAAGAAAATGTGATCACGCACGATGAAGTGTTGCAGGCGGCGAAAGAAGCAGAACCAAAATTTTCGGCCATATTCAAAGAACTGATTGCTGTTCTATAAGTGATAAAAAGGACCTTACATACCTGCTTTTTGATCTTCATGATCTTTTATGGACTTGAACTCCATGCCCAAAGGCCCAATGTATTACAGGGTGTTGGCGACCGGATCCCGAGATTGGGTGCGGGGGGAAATGCAGGTGGGTCAACCAGTGATAGTTTAAGAAGCCGCGCACATGCCGAGGACAGTATCAATCTATCTTATTATTTTATTGATTCAACGCGCGCATACAAACTTGATTCTTCCATTTCCGATTATACATCACGGTTTCCTATTCCTGCAACTCATATTTACCTGGGTAATGATGGTGCACCTACAAAATCCATCATTTATGCACCGCAATTAAAACTTGGTTTTGATCCGGGTTTTCATTCATTAGATGTATATAAATGGAATCTCGATCGCGTAAGATTTTATAATACCACCAGGCCTTTCACCGAATTGTCCTATTCTATCGCCAGCAGGGCTGAGCAGATCATTGAAGTTACCCATACCCAAAATCTCAAACCTTACTGGAATGCAAGTTTTCAATACCGGTTGATAAGTGCTCCGGGCGTTTTTAGAAACCAGAAAGCTAATCATAATAATTATTTATTCACCTCCTGGTACCAGTCGCCCAACAAGCGGTATAATAATTATTTTGTAATACTCTCCAATAAAATGCAAACAGAGCTTAACGGAGGTATAAAATCGGATAAAAATTATCTCGACGATCCCGATTTTTCACAGGACAGATATATCATTCCTACAGAAATCGGAGGTACACCGGTATTCAGAACTAATTTTTTCAATTCACTGATCTATACGGGCATCAGGAATACAGAAACAAAGTTTTTATTAAGACAACAATATGATTTTGGAATTAAAGATTCGGTTGTAACCGATTCAACCGTAGTGCCTTTGTTTTATCCAAAGTTCCGTTTCGAACATAGTTTTAAATGGGGGAATTATAGTTACGAGTTTCGCGATTTCCCGGTGCTTACTGGAGACCAGTCCAACCAGCCCGACAGTTTTTATTATCAATCGAGGTACAATATAAATATCGATCCCGGCGACTCCGTATTGTATAAAGATCTTTGGAGGGATATCACTAATGACTTCTCTGTTTACCAGTTTCCCGATTCAAAAAACCTCCAGCAATTTATTAAGCTGGGTGTTGAATTGCAAGTCCTCAGGGGCAATGTAAAAACTATAAGGTCTTTATACAACCTGATGGCCCATGGCGAATACCGGAATCGTACAAAGAACCAGAAATGGGATATGCATGCTTTTGGAAAATTATTTCTGAATGGATATAACTCCGGCGATTACCACGGTTATATTCATTTGATGCGCATGATCAGTCCGCGATGGGGAAGTTTGCAGGCAGGGTTTGAAAATATCAATCGCTCTCCATCATTTTTGTATAACAGCTCCAGCCAGTTTTACCTCGATGCTCCAAGGGAATTTAATAAAGAAAATACTTCACACCTTTTTGCTACCATTCTCAATCCACGATTGAAAATGCAGCTAAGAGCGGATTATTTTTTAATAAGTAACTATTTGTACATTACTGAATTTTATAAGCTTCAACAGGAGTCGTCTCTGTTTAATATCTTTCGTATAAGTGCTTTAAAAACTTTTCATTTTGGTAAGTATTGGCGCCTGCATTCAGAACTGTACTTTCAGCAGAAAACAGGTGAAGCGCAAATAAACCTGCCCCTTATTTATACAAGGAACCGCTTTGCTTATGAAGGGAATTTTGGGTTCAGGAACCTGGATATGGCTATTGGCTTGGAATTGCGTGCTCACACACCTTATAAAGCAGATAATTTCAGTCCTGTTTTACAACAATTCTTTTACCAGAATGAAACCACCATTACCAACCTTCCAAGGGTGGATGCTTATGCCAATTTCAGAATCAGGAGTTTCCGGGCTTTTGTTCGGTTTGAGAACCTGAATGCCATCAGTACTCAAAACGGGTTTAAGTTCACAAATAACAATTTTGCGGCTCCATTTTATCCAAACCCGGGCCTGTTCACCCGTTTTGGCATATTCTGGAGTTTTGTTAACTAAGAATTAGGCAGAATTGACCAAGATCAATTTTGACTTTAAATCAACTTGTTTATCTTTGTTTCTCATGAAAAAAGCCCTCGTTTTCATATTACTTGTTTGCTACTTCACGGTAAGTACGGGCTTTGTTGTTTCCTTTCATTATTGCATGGATAAGTTCGATTCTGTTCAATTGGGATCGGAAGAGGATGATGAATGTGGAAAATGTGGCATGCACTCAGGTGAGAATGCCTGTTGTTTTGATGATGTTAAGGTTGTAAAACTCGATGATTCTCATGTTGCCGCCCAGGCACTATTAGCAAATTTTTCTTTACCTCCTGCTATTGTTCAGGGTTTTAATTTTTTTATTGATCCACCCATTAGTCCTCAGGACCCCTGGCTTTTTCAAATGGCACATGGTCCACCTTGGCAGGAGCAAAAAATTAATATATTCAACTGCGTTTTCAGAATTTAGATAGTGCTTTTCCCCAAAGTATATTGCCTCGTAATTATCTAAATCAATCATTTAATTTAAAAATTATTATAATGAAAACGCTTAAAATGTTTCTTTTCACTTTAGTATTTGCCAGTATTTCTTTCGCAGGTTTTTCTCAGGAAAAAACGGAAACCATTAAAGTTTCAGGTGAATGTGGAATGTGCCAGAAGAAGATAGAAAAAGCTGCAAAAGAAGCAGGTGCCAGCTTTGCAAGCTGGAGTTCTGAAACCAAGGTTTTGGACCTGAAATATGATGCTAAAAAAACCGACAGGACAAAGATCCAGCAGGCTGTTGCCAGGGCAGGATATGATACCCAGGATGTAAAAGCTACTGATGAAGCTTACGATAACCTGCATAGTTGCTGCAAATATGAAAGAACTTCGGCTTCGGATAACAACAATGCCAAAGCCCATAGCTGCTGCGATCATGATAAGTGCGATATGTCTGACTGCCATAAAGATGGCGGAAAGTGCACAAAAGATATGGCCTGCTGCAAAGAAAGTGGCTGCGACAAAAAAGATTGCTGTAAAAAAGCTTAACCAGTAAAATTTCAGAACATGAAAACAATTTTGTTTGCATGGCTGATGATGCTGGCTATTCCCGCTGCTGCACAGGTAACAAAAATAACCCTGCAGGCTGGCGGCCTTACATGTTCCATGTGCTCTAAAGCTGTGAAACTTGCCCTTGATGAAGTTTCATTCGTGGAAAAAGTAATGGTTGATATCAGGAACCAGCAATATAACATCACCATAAAAGAAAATGCTTCCGTTGAACTTGATAAGTTAAAACAGGCCGTTGAAGATGCAGGCTTTTCTGTTGCAGCCCTTAAGGTGACTGCAAAAATGAATAAAGCTACACTTGCAAAAGATGAACATATAAAAATAGGTGACCAGTATTTTCATTTTCTTAATGGCTCCGGAAAAGAAGTAAATGAAACCACGGTGTTTAGCGTGGTGGATAAAAATTTTGTTCCGGAGAAGGAATTTGAAAGTTATAGTGGACTCACAACAATGGAATGTGTTCATACGGGAAAAACTGCAACCTGCTGTTCTGCAGGAAATACCCCTGTTAATGTAAGAGTTTACCACGCAATTTTATAATTCTTATGGCCTCCTTTGGGAGGCCTTTTTATTTTATGAAACATATTTTCACTTTGCTGGTAATTTTACTGGCAGCATCTCCTGCATTTGGCCAGGAGCTTTATGTATTTTCCGAACCTGCTTCTAACGTTCCGGCACATACGATAACTCCAAAAATTAAATTCATGGGTGCTGAAAGGCTTGAAAAAGATTTTTTTCAACGCTATACACCGGAGGTAATGTTTGGATTGAGTAATAAGTTCATGTTTCGAATTTCATCCACTGTTTCTAACATGCATACAAATGGACTGGAGTGGGAGAGCGTGAATGCATATGCTAAATACAGGTTCCTTTCAAAGGATAAGGTACATCGTCATTTCCGGATGGCGGCATTTGCAGAAACTGGTTATTCAAATAACCCGCTTTATTTTGATGAGATCAGCATTAAAGGCGACAACAGCGGCTTTGATTTTGGATTGATCGCCACACAGCTAATTTATAAAACTGCCATTTCTGCTACGGCAGCTTTCATACAGGTTTTTGGAGAAGAGTCAGAGCATTTGCACCAGGAGCCTGTGCGTTCTGCATTGAATTATTCCCTTTCGGCAGGATACCTTGTGCTGCCGCGTATTTATGAAAGTTTTGAACAGCTGAATTTTAATATTTATATGGAATTGTTAGGGCAACAATCAATAAACAGGGATGCTTATTTTGTTGACCTGGCGCCGGCTGTGCAATTTATTTTCAACAGTAATTCCAAACTGAATTTAGGGTATCGCTTTCAGTTAGCTGGAAATGCTAACCGTGGAATGGAAAGATCTTTCCTTGTTTCATTCGAACATAGTTTTTTTAATGCCCTGAAAAAGAAAAAATGATCAGGAAGGCTGTACCAGGATGTTTTCAGCAACTTTCTGGCTGAGTTGGAACTGCTTCTTTCCCGATCTTACAACAAGAGAACTATCGTAGGGAAGCAATTTTTCTATTCGGATGCGCACACCCGGTTTTATTTCCAGTTGAGAAAGGTATTGAAGGAAATCGTCGTTCGTTTCTGCAAAATTGGCGACGATATGGTATTTTAACAGGGCTGCTGAAGGGAGAGGAATTGCATTGCTCTTTTTAACCTTGCCATTTTTATCGGGAATGGGATCACCATGGGGATCGAATAGCGGATTTCCAAGGAATGTTTCCAGTCTTTCCGTGATCCCCGCTGCATCAATATGTTCCAGTTCTTCGGCAAGTTCGTGCACCTCGTTCCATTTATAGTTTAGTTTATTTACAAGAAATACTTCCCAGAGCCTGTGACGCCGAATGGTCAACAGCGCCTTTTTTTTACCCTGTTCGGTGAGCTGAATGGATTTATCATCCTTTAATACCAGCAGGTTTTTTTTAACCAGCTTCCTTATCATTTCCAATACCGTAGCCGGGCTCAGTTCCAGCGCCTTGGCAATAGAAACATTGTTCAGCTTCCTGATGTTCTGCTCCTTTAGTTTATAAATGACCTTCAGGTAGTTATCCTCGGAATGATTGGAAAAATGCGACATGCTCAAAGTTAATCAGAAATGCCAGATTATTATTATTTGGGTTACCAAATAAAATATATTTGGATTGTCAAAGTATATTGTAATTTTACCCGATGAAAGTTTTCACACTGGTTTTGGTTTTGTTATGTGGTTTGGCTGGAATTTCTCAGGAATACAATGTAAAAGGGCAGGTTTTGTCATCGGGAAATGCACAGGCAGGAGCAGTTGTTTATTTGGGAGGAATGAACCAGCAAACAGACAGTATGGGCATGTTTGAGGCAGTTTTGCAAAGAGGCAGTTATAAACTTAGTATTCAGGCCGATGGTTATGATAATTTTCAAAAATCTGTTGATATAATATCCGACACATTTTTCGTTTTCGACCTTGGTGAAAACCATTCAACCATGGGCGAGATTGTTATTACTGGTACTTCCAGGCCGGTAACGAAAATGGAAAGCCCTGTTTCGGTGGAATCTTATTCGCCCCAATTCTTTAAAAAAAATCCGGCACCCAGTATTTTTGAATCGCTGCAAAACATAAACGGAGTTCGTCCGCAAATTAATTGCAGTGTTTGCAATACCGGCGATATCCATATCAATGGCCTGGAAGGTCCTTATACCATGATAACCATTGATGGAATGCCCATTGTAAGCAGCCTGGCTTCGGTATATGGATTATATGGAATTCCATCTCAACTGATCGAGCGCGTGGAAATTTTGAAAGGACCCGCATCTAGTTTATATGGTTCTGAAGCTATTGGAGGATTGATCAACATCATTACAAAATCGCCCGAAAAAGCTCCTTTATTTTCTGCCAGCCTTTTAACTACAAGCTGGCTGGAACACAATATTGATCTTGGGTTAAAGTGGAAAATGGGAAAGAAGGTTCAGTCGATGTTAGGTTTGCATTTATTCGCTTTCCAGGAAGTAACCGATAACAATAATGATGGTTTTACAGATGTTCCTCTGCAGGAAAGGTTTTCAGTATTTAATAAGTGGACGATCAACAGGAAGGAAAACAGGATTGGGTCAATTGCTTTCAGGTATTTTAAGGAGAACAGGTGGGGAGGACAAAATCAATGGAATAAATCTTACAGGGGTGGTGATGATATTTATGGTGAAAGTATTTATACTAACCGATGGGAAGCCATTACAGCTTACCAGCTGCCATTCCGGGAGAAAATAATTTTTAATGGATCGGCCACAGGGCATAACCAGGATTCTTATTATGGTGATGTATATTATAAAGGAAGACAGGATGTATTGTTTGGGCAGTTAAAATGGGAGCGTAGTGTTGGTAACAATCACTTGCTTGTTGGACTGGCAGGTCGCTATAATTATTATGATGATAATTCCACTGCAACTATTGATACATCAACATCTCTAAACCGTCCGGAGAAAACATTCATTCCCGGATTATTTATACAGGATGAATTAATAACAGCTTCCAACCAGCAATTATTAGTGGGCCTGCGGTTAGATCATCATCCTGTTCATAAATTAATATTCACCCCAAGACTAGCCTACAAGATCAACTTCAATGCTCGGCAGGTATTAAGACTGAATGCCGGAACAGGATTTCGCGTGGTGAATCTTTTTACCGAAGAACATGCAGCCCTCACAGGGTCACGGGCTGTGGAGATCCAGGAAGCCTTAAAGCCGGAAAAGAGTTTTAATGTGAACCTGAACTATGTTTTACATTCCGCTAAAAGATCCTTTGGCTGGTCGGTAGATGCTTCAGTATGGTACACACATTTTTCAAACCAGATCATTCCCGATTATACTACCGATCCAAATAAGATCATTTACAACAACCTTTCAGGACATTCCGTTTCTAAAGGTTTTTCCATCAATACAGAATGGAACCTTAGGCAAAGGCTGAAAGGCATGGCGGGAATTACCCTGCAGGATGTTTATCGTAAAGATGAGGGCAAGCCTGGAAAAGAAAGACAAATGTTTACGGAATCGTGGAGCGGAACCTGGTTGCTCAGTTATAATTTTCCTTCAATTGGGTTATCGGTAGATTATACTGGAAACATTTATGGTCCTATGCAACTTCCACTAATTTCAGATCTAGATCCGCGGCCTGCTACCTCACCAGTGTGGAGTTTGCAAAACATACAGTTTACTAAATGGGTATCGCGAGAGTTTGAGTTCTTTGCAGGGGTTAAAAATTTACTCAACTGGACGCCAGGCAAAGGACTTCCATTTTTAATTGCAAGAGCTGATGATCCTTTTAATAAGAATGTTGTTTATGATGCAAACGGGCAGGCGATTCCTACAACAGATAATCCCTATGGGTTAACCTTCGATCCGGGGTACATCTATGCTTCTAACCAGGGTTTAAGAGTGTTTGGCGGGTTGCGGTGGAATGTGAGGTAAAGATTTAGGGAGGAGTTTTTTTTTGAACCCACCCTTCGCTGCGCTACGGGTGGCAGGCACAGAGGCACAAAGGCACAGAGGAACACAGAGAAATCCTCCGTGTAATATCGTGCCTCTGTGGTTCAAAATAAAATCTTTATTCCTCGAATAAACAAAAACTCCCCCCAACCCAATCCTTATCCTTATTATACCTTACACCCACCATTTTACCTTTACTCAACCTGCACAGATTATTGGCGGCAATCATTTTTTCTTCACCCGGAATTTTAAAATAAAACAACCTTATTTCGGCTTTAGCCATTTCACCTGGCGTTTCAATAGCATTTGCATACTGCACCTTTTTTTGAATGATCCAGTTATCTTTATCAGCAATATTATCAATAGCCTCCTTTGTAACATCAATGATCACTCCCTGACCGGCAAATGAAAACAAAGGTTTTACCACAAAGTTTTCGAGATCGTCTGGCAGCTCGCTTAATTCATTAAGGAAAGTTGTTTTTGGAACATATGGATGATCAATAAATGGAAGTGTGAATTTGCTTAACCGGAAAAACCAGTTAGGATGAGGGATCCATTCAACATCCAGATCTTCGGTAAGAATTTTACCTTTTTCCTGTATTGCTGCTGACTGTTGCTGCAGGTCATCGAAGATCACACGGTTAAAAATTCTTTTGATCTCCTGTCTTTTTCCTCCATCTTCGTAAAAAAGTTTTCTGCCTTCTTTTACCAGTTTAGTTAAACAAACGGTCTTAATTCCCACAAGTGTTTCCGTTGCATAAAAATCAACTCTTGTTTTTTGTTGTTCGGGTAATATCTCAAGCAGGATTACAGAAGCCGGATCTTCTTCACCAATGATCACCTGTTTCAATAAATCAATATAGGATTGCTTGTCATATCCATTTAAATAAGGACTATAATTCGCCGGCCAGCCAAAATGTTTTTTCTGAGTTTCGGGTAATAATACCTGCCAGCAAAACAGGGAAGGAAAGCCTTGCATTTCAATCAGCTGTGGTTCCAGTTCGCCATTTTCGTTCTTGCAAACACCAAAATCAAAAGCAATGCAATGAGGAAATGTATTTTCGTTTTGAACTTTCAGATTGTGTGGAATTGCTTTTTCTGATGCTGTAAGATATTCCGGTTTTTTAACTGTATCAATAATGGCATCGCAGGCATCCACCATTTTTTTTGTAAAATCCTTCGGAACAAAAACAGGCGTTTCAGCAACACGAAATTCCAGCTGACCAGGATATAACTGCTCTAATTCATGAATAAAAGCATCATATTTTTCTTTCGTGAATTCTTTATTATAATTTTCTCTTACCTGCCTGATCATATCAGAATTTTAGATCAAGATAAGGAAGAATGATGCGAAAAACTACCGGTAAGGAGCAGCAAATTATTCAGGATACC
Organism: Bacteroidota bacterium; assembly: GCA_023429985.1. Classification (GTDB taxonomy): domain Bacteria; phylum Bacteroidota; class Bacteroidia; order Chitinophagales; family Chitinophagaceae; genus Flavisolibacter. The sequence goes on from JAEZCV010000102.1 coordinate 16,610, forward strand.
ATTTTTCTTTCAAGCATTTTGTGAGAATGGCTCAAAAAATTCGGAAGTATGTGCGCATAGGTCCACATGATCTTTTCGGGATCATTCAACTGGTGTATCATGCTTTCCCATTTATCATATCCATGGGTATCTATAACCAATTGCTTTTTATCTTCTTTTTGTAAATGAATGCTCATACCAACAGCGTCGGCTTCTGGATGAAACTGAGTGCCCAGCATGTACTGGTCAAACCTCAACCCCATGATAGCCTGCACGTACGGAACATGAGGCCTGTATTTTTCAATACATAATATATGTCTTCCCTGTTCGTGCAATGCCTCAATATCAGGGTGAATTACCTGCCAGTCGCGCGAATCAACTACGTAAAACGGATCATCAAGCCCTTTGAATACTGGATCTTTTTGGCCGTGAGGAAGAACATGCACGGGAAATACTCCAAAAGCTGTGGATTTTCTTTTGGCTACTTCACCCACACCAAAATGCCTGCAGGCAAGCTGGAATGAATGGCAGATAAAGAAAACAAATTTTTTATTCTGATTGTCGTTATTTTGATTCCATTGCACTAATGAATCCAGCCAGGAAAAATAAAGTTCTTCCCATTTGGCGCCTTCGCTCTCCAGGGGACTTCCGGGTCCGCCGCTTGAAATAAATACATCGTAACTTAAATCAGGCACTTCATTTTTCAATCGAACATCAAATTCTTTGCATAACACTTCAATATTATTTGAAGTACTCCATTCCCTGATAATATCCCTGATACAACGCATGCCCTGGTTATCGTGCCCTTCATAAAGATCTAAAATCGCAATTCTTATCATAGTAATTATTGGTACGGCTTTTAAAGGTTAAAGGGGCAGGTTAAAGGCTTAAAGGTAAAAAATGTAAAAGAAATGGAGATCCCGGGCTTAATAAACCCTCTCTCCGCCGATAAAAGTTGACAAAACCTTTGTATTTAAAACTGCTTCGGGCGAAGCAGAAAGCAGATCGGTATCGATAATGATGAAATCCGCCCATTTCCCTTTTTCAAGAGAGCCTTTTTCTTTTTCTTCGAAATTGCTTCTTGCAGCCCAGATGGTCATTCCCCTGATGGCCTGTTCACGGCTTAATGCATTTTCCGTTTGATATCCTTCATTTGGCCAGCCTTGTTCATCTTTTCTGAAAACTGCAGCATAAAAAGTTTTAAAAGGCGAGATGTCTTCAACCGGGAAATCGGTTCCTAGAGGAAGCCAGAAATTTTCTTCCAGTAATTGCCTGAAAGCATAGGCTCCTTTTACTCTTATTTTTCCCAGTCTTTCTTCAGCCCAATACATATCGGAAGTGGCATGTGTTGGTTGAACAGAAGGAACAATATTGTATTGGCCAAACATGGAGAAATCATTTTCATTAACCACTTGTGCATGTTCAATTCTCCAGCGCTTATCATTCTTTCCCTTTAAATGCTTTGCATAAATTCTCAGTATCTCGCGGTTGCCCGAATCGCCAATGGCATGTGTGCACATCTGGAAGTTTTTTTCATTCAATATGGCTGCCACCGAATCAAAATGAGAAGGTGCACTTAATAAGAATCCTTTCCATCCCGGCTTGTCGGAATAATCTTCCATTAAACTGGCACCACGGGATCCAAGAGCTCCATCGGCATATACTTTAAATGCACGTACATTTAATTGATCGGTTTTAATTTTTCCGCGCTTGAAAATGAATTCATAATTTTTTCTGTCGTCGCTAAGCATGGCATAGACCCTCATTTTAAGTTGCCCTGTTTTATGCATGCTGTCGATAAATAACACTTCTTCAAAATCAAGTCCGCAATCATCAACTGTTGTTAACCCAACAGCAAAGCAATTCCTTTGGGCATCCAGTACAGCCTCTTTCATTTGTGACCTGGATGCAGCGGGAATTTTAGATGATACAAGTCCAATTGCATTATCTATTAATAAGCCTGTAAGTTTTCCGTTACGGGTTTCAATCTCACCTCCGGTGATGGTCATGCCAGGTTTAATATTTCCTAAATCCAGTGCCGCCTGGTTGGCCATGGCAGCATGCCCATCTATCCTGCTTAACAGCACAGGCCGTCCAGGGAAGAGTTCATCAAGTAATTTTTTATCAGGAAATTCTTTTACTACCCAGTCGTTCTGATCCCATCCTCGACCAATGATCCATCCTTCTTTATTTTCAGCTCCAAATTCTTTTATTATTTTAATAATCTCTTCCCAGCTCTTTGTTCCCCTCAGATCTGCGGTTTGCAATCCTAATCCATACCTGTAAAAATGCGCATGGGCATCAATGAAACCCGGAAAAATAAATTTCCCTTTGGCATCAATTTTTTCAGTTGCTGAATATTTTTTTAAGATTGATTCTGATGTTCCTGTTTCTAATATTTTTTTGTTTTTCACTGCCATTGCCGATGCAGTAGAAAACTTTGCATCTACAGTGTAGATCTTAGCATTATAAATTACCAGGTCGGCATTTTCCTGTGAACTGGCGGAGCTAAAGATTATCCATAATAAAACAGAAAATATATGTTTCATAGGTTTAGTTTTTAAATAGTGCAGGCTGTTGTTTGTGATGCGTTGTTTTATCCTGGAATAATCTGGCAGCCTCCAGAATAGATGCTTCATCATAAAGATTTCCAAGGAGCGTAATGCTTAATGGATGACCTGTTTGATTAAAACCAATGGGCATGCAAATAGCAGGATTGCCTGTAAGATTGGTAATAGAAAGCTGGTTGCCGGCATAAGTAGGAACAATCACCACGTCATAATTTTTCATAAATGACTGGAAGTTTTCCGAAAGCGTATATCTGTGCCTGTTAGCATTTATGTATTCCACTGCCGGTATCATGCGTGCAGCTCTCCAGCTATTAGGCCAAAAACCTTTATCCTGTCTTTCAATCAGGTCGTCGCGGTTGGTACGGGTAAGTTCATCAAAGGCTGCGGCAGATTCAGCTAGTAAAATTATGGTTACAAGGTTAGCAGGATAAATGGCAGAATCAGGAAATTCTACGGCCTGCACATTTGCACCCATGGCTTTGTAGGTTTCAATTACCTTCCATTCTGCTGCATCGGCAGGTAACCGCCTGAAATAATTAGCAGCATACGCAATTTTTAAATCAGATATTTTCCTGGTTTGGTCAAAATTAAATGCATGATTTACGGCGCCTGCATCTTTTTCATCCGTTCCCTTTATATAGTAATACACAATTGCATCATCTTCGGCGCTGCGGCAAATGGGACCGATCTTATCGAGGCTCCAGCACAATACCATCGCCCCGCTTCTGCTTACGGTTCCAAACGTGGGACGCAAGCCCGTTGCGCCGCATCGTGTAGATGGAGAGATGATAGAGCCCAGCGTTTCTGTTCCAATGGTAAAGGGTAATAATCCTGCAACCACCGATGCTGCCGATCCTGCCGAAGAGCCACTTGATCCCTGTTGCAGATCCCAGGGATTTTTTGTTTCACCTCCAAACCATTTGTTGTTGAATGCTAGTGAACCCAATGAAAGTTTGGCACACAATACTGCACCAGCATCTCTCAATTTCTGGTAAACAAAGGCATCTTCATCAATCACCTGGTTCATGTAAGGAGTGGTTCCCCACGTAGTTTTATATCCTTTTACAGCAAAGAGATCTTTCAGCCCGTAAGGAATTCCGTGCAGGGGACCTCGATATTTTCCTTTTTTAATTTCTTCATCTGCTTTTGCAGCTTGTTCTAAAGCAAGTGTTTCAGTAATGGTGATCACACTTTCCAGTGTATCGCCATATTTTTTTAAACGGTCGAGAAAAAACTTTGTGAGTTCAACAGAACTGATCTTTTTATATTTTATAAGTGAAGCAAGTTCTTTTATAGAATAAAATGCCAGTTCATTTTTATTTTCAGGTAGGGAAATGGCAGATGAAATTTTCCAGTTGATGTTTTTTTGATTAACCGGAATTTTGGTGCCAGTTGGTGCAGGATCAAAAGCAAAAGGATAACGAAGGTTATTTGCAGGTAATTGCCTGTGCAGGTTTTTATATATATTCCTGAACGAGAACACAGAACCTTTAAGAGAATCAACTTCTGCATTGGAATATTCAAGATTGAATAATGCAGTGGTATTCTTTAAAAATTCAATGGTGTCCTTATTATTCTGGCTGATAGCAGTATTAACCCAATGCATCATTACCAGCAGTAGCAGTTTTTTGATCATAGATCAAATTAAGGAAATAGGAGGGAATCTTTAAACTTCTGTTCCATGAAGATGAGAAGCAACGGCTTTTAATATTTCATTCATGAGTTGGGAACCTTCAATGGAAGGCGTGTTCTGAAATGAAAACTGTCCCGATGGGGTGGCAATAATCTTATTTCCCGGAAGCATTCTCATCAGGTTATCATCGAAATGGTTGAGTGTATATTCCGTAAAAAATGGGGTGGGACGCACCGAAACCATGGCATTATAGGCAGCCCCCTTATATTCAAAATATATAGTGAAGATTCTGGCCATGGCGGTGGAATAAAAATGAATGGTGGAACGACAAATACTATTCCTAAGCTACAAAATTCGAGGCCTATTTCCTAAAAATTTTATTTGAATTTCTATATCTCGGCCAGGAACTGGCTTCCGATATAGTCGGAAACATGGAAAAGGCTTTTGTTTTCATTATAAATCCCCAACTGGCGGTCGGCGCCGGTTCCATTTTCCAGGATCTTGTGTACATAATTCAGATGATGCCTCGAACCCAGTTCGTCCACCACATCGTCCACAAAATCAAGTAGTTCGTATATCAGCACCCTGGTATTGATCTCTTCCTCTTTTCCAAAATCAATTAAAAAGCCATCAATACCATAGCGGCTGGCGCGCCATTTATTTTCATTGATGAGGGGACGTGGGTATTGAATAAAATTCAGGTTCTGCAATCTTAGCTTATGGATCTTGGCACAAACCGCCTGGAAGAGTGCAGCAATGGCAATGGTTTCATTCACTGTCATAGGCACATCGCAGATGCGGAATTCTACCGTATTAAAGAAAGGATGCACACGCAGATCCCACCAGATCTTTTTCGCATTGTCGATACAATTGGTTTTCATCAGCATCTTCACATAGCTGTCGTAAGCTTCAATACTTTCAAATGCTTCGGGGATGCCTGTGCGTGGAAATTTGTCAAATACCTTGGTACGGTACGATTTATAGCCTGTAACCCTGCCTTCCCAAAAAGGAGAGTTGGTACTTAAAGCATAAATATGGGGAAGGAAATAACGTGTAGAGTTGGCAATATGGTTGGCCATTTCACGCGTCTCCATTCCCACATGAACATGCAATCCAAAAATAAGATTGCTGCGTGCCGCCTCCTGGAGTTCATTTATAATTTCGCTGTAACGCACATGATCTGTAATTAACTGGCTTTCCCAGTGGCTGAAGGGATGTGTGCCTGCAGCACCCATCATAAAACCCAAAGAGGATGCGATCTCGGAAATTGTTTTCCTGAGAACAGAAACATCCTGGTAAGCTTCATCAATATCCTTACATATATCGGTTCCCACTTCCACTACGGCCTGGTGCATTTCTGCCTTTACCTTATCCTTGATCATCTTCTGGCCTTCGTGAACGATCTTTTGCTCATGGCTCTTCAGTTCCTTTGTTTCAGGATCCATAACCATATACTCTTCCTCAATGCCCAGCGTAAAGGATTTATAATTTAGGTTCATATTAAATCAATGATTTAAATTAAGCTTTTACCTGCTGCACTTTTTTTAATATAAGCACCCCAAGTAAGATTATCGCGGCCTTCCTGCTGGCTGAGTGCTCGTTCAATTGCATAATTGGCTGCGTTTTCAACCACCCATTCAAAATTTTCTTCACCAACACTGCTCACTTCTGCATCGGGTGCCGGGTTTCCAAAATCAATGGCATAAGGAATGCCATCGCGTACTGCCAGTTCAACTGTATTGAAATCATAACCGAGATATTCGTTTATGCGCAGCACAATTTCTTCCATTGTTTTCAGGCGTTCCTGCGAAGGTTGAAAGCCCGCTTTATAACGTTCATGAAAAGGATTGCGGGGTTCGTAAGGCATGATCTTTACATACTTTCCGCCAATGCAATAGCAGCGGTAATATTCTTCAAAAACAATTTCTTCCTGTAACAGCATTACAAGCTGGTTGGTTTCGGAATGCTTTTCATAAAATTCATCCATGTTTCCCAGCCTGTAAACGCTTTTCCAGCCACCGCCCGCATAAGGTTTCATATAAGCCGGAAAGCCAACATATTCGAAAATACCTTTCCAGTCGAGCGGGTATGCCAGGTTAGAAAAAGATTCCGGTTTTGTATCCGGAGGCAGTTCGTAGGAAGGTATAATAACTGTTTTGGGAACGGGAACCCCAATTTGTGTCATCAAACAATTATTGAAATACTTATCATCTGCACTCCACCAGAACGGATTATTGATCACCGCTGTACCGGTAACAGCTTCATTCTTTAAAAAAGTGCGGTAAAAGGGAACGTCCTGTGATATTCGATCAACTATTACAGCATAACCTGAATTTACTCCCTGTGCCGATTTGTCAATTCTAACCGGTTCAGCAACAATATTTTCCAAACCCTTACTGTTGATCCTTTCAATAAATGCCATTGGAAAACTACGCTCCTGGCCAAACAATATCCCTATCTTTTTCATATAAGCTGTTTTATGTTCGAAACATTTTAAAGTACAATATAAACCCGAACGGAAAAAAGAAAAAATGTATTTGAATTTGCGGTTAGATTTTTTTGAATCATATTTGGCCGGATGCTTATTGAGTCGCTTTCTTCCATAATTGTAGAACAAAAGGCTATTGCCTCGGGTTTTTTAAAAAGATATGTGATCGTTGATTTTTATCTTCCCAAGAATATTGAGGATCCTTCTCATCTGTCGTTGTTGCTGATAAACGACGGACAGGACCTGGAGGAAATGCAGTTCAGCACTATGCTCAACAGCCTCATTCAATCTTCGCAGGTTAGTCCTGTGGTTTGTATTGGAATCCATACCGGAAAGGATCGTAAAAATGAATATGGTACACCGGGCGAACAGGATTTTGCCGGAAGAGGGGCCAAGGCTGAAAACTACAAGAACTTCATTTTGGAAGAATTGCTTCCATTTATACATGGTAATTATGGAATTGAAAGTTTTAAAACCACATCCTTTGCCGGTTTTTCACTGGGCGGTGTAATGGCGCTGGACATGGTTTGGAACTTCCCAGATATTTTCCGGTCGGCCGGCGTTTTTTCAGGATCATTATGGTGGAGAAGTAAGGATGTTGGACCTGGTTATGATGATAACCTGCACCGCATCATGCATCAAAGAATCAGGAAAGGAAATTTTTCCCGTGGTCTGAAATTTTATTTTACTACCGGCTCTTTAGATGAAACGGCAGATAGAAACAATAATGGGATAATTGATTCCATTGATGATACGCTTGACCTGATAAAGGAATTAAAACAACATGGTTATTCCGATGAGGATATTCGTTACCTAAATTTTGAAGATGGCAGGCATGATGTTGCTACCTGGGGAAGGGCCATGCCTGCATTTCTGTTATGGGCCTTTGCAGGAAACTGATCCAGGGCTGTAATGATAAACCGGATTTAATTAAGCATATCAATCCATGGCTTAAATAAATGGGCTATTTTATTTCATTCTAGAAATTAATTCTTAATCCTAACTGGCTGCTCCACCTTGCACTAAAACCGGGGGCCGAACTGGTGTTAATGTTTGACTGCCTGTCGGGCTGTGCCAGGTTTGGATTGAACCTGTATTGTGGTGTAAGGTCTGTTGATGAAGCATAGCCGGCAAAACTAAGCGCCGCCAGCTGGTCGTTCAGCAAAAAATAGGTTCTACCCCAATCCCTGTTCAGCATATTGGTGAAATTAAAGATGTCGTAAGTAACCTGGAACTGAACCTGTTTTTTCCCTATCATTAAATTGAAATCCTGTGCTATTCGCAAATCCAGTATATGGGTAAACGGCAGCCTGTCGCCATTTCTTTCGGCAAACTGACCGCGCCTGGAATTGAGGTAATCATTTTGTTTTATCCAGTTATCCAAAGCTGCTCTTTGTTGTGCTGGTGTATAAGTTACACTGTTAACTGTGTTGGGTAAGAAATCCATGCTTTGCAGATCGTTTGTTGTGGGAACATAAATCAGGTCATGACTCACTGTGGCATTGGCATCATCTCTAACCATTGTGTTATTTCCATAAACATAACTGAAAGGTGCACCCGATTCACCTGTATAAACAGCAGACAGGGTAGTGGCGAACCTGTTATTGGAATAGCTGAATTTTTTGCTTGCGAAAACAATAAATCTATGCCCGGGCGAAAAGTCGGAAACCGATCGCTCCAGGTTATTTCTGCCATTTACACTTTCAACCTGTCGCCACTGAGAATAGTTTACCGAGCTTGTTTGTTCATGCAATACTACCGATTCGCCATAGGAATAGCTGGCATTGAATGAAAATCCGCGACTGAATCTTTTATCAATTGATACATTAAAATTGTAACTGAAACCTTTTGATCCTATAGCATTTTTTAATAAAATGGCATGATCGTAAGGATTACCCGAAGATGAAATATTTATAGTGTTAGGGGCAGGATAAACCAGTCGTGAACCTGGTCCTTCAGAAGTGGCTGTTGGTGGTAATATATTGATGTTAGTATAATCCAGTTCATTGATGTTCTTAGTAATCATGGTTTCTATGGTAGTACTCCATCCGTTTCCCAGCTGTTTGTCTATTCCAAGTGAAGCTCGTAACACTTTTGGAAGTTTTAGTTCTTCCGATACAAGGTTAAGTCCGCCCTTGCTGATGGCAATTCCTACATCTTCTGCTCTCCACTGGTTGTTAGGATCCGGCCGGAAGCGGATCGTATTCAGCGCACCGGGATTTTGTGAGCTGCTTGCAGAAAAGCTGCCCTGGTTGATGCCATTATTATTGAAAATGCCGCCGGGCCAAACCAGGGGAATTCTTCCCGTAAACATTCCCACTCCACCTCTTACAACAATTTTTTCATCGGGAATCCTATAAGTGAAGCCAAATCTTGGAGAAACAGAAACCGGGAAAGAAGGTTTCATTCCCGAACGGGCACCATACAACTCGTAATGCTGTGCGAATTTGGAAAGGGCAACAGCATTGGTAAAAGAATCTGTTGCAGGCGTTGTAATAAATGAAAAATAATCCGCCCTTAATCCAAGTGAAAGTGTTAGATTTTGTGTAGGCCTGAATTCATCATTTAAAAATACTCCCAGTCTTAATGTTTTAAAATTTGCCGAAGCCCTCAACCTACTTTCGTCCTGGTTTTTTGGATCGAGCAATGAATAACCGGCAGAATAACTCAAAGGTCTTGCGTCATTGTAAAAATCATCAATAGAATCAAAAGTATAATTACCAAAAGTATTTTGAATGAATGCATTGTAAGCACTGTTCAATTCATTGTCCGTACCTGCAGATATCACATGCTTTCCAAAATTGAATTTCACTATATTCAAAACATTGAAATTCTTCTGGGAAAGAAAATTTACTGTGGAATTATTGTCTGGTCCGAAGATGATCCTTCCAGATCCATCGTTAATGGCAACGCGGGGAAAGGGATTTCCTATGGGATCACGATTATCATTTACATCGGCATAAGTTATTAGTAACCTGTTGCTGATCCCTCGTTTGAAATTGCTTTTTATTTCAGTTGTAAATGTATGTGCCCTTGTGGGAAATAAATATCCACTATTACTGAAATTGATAGTACCTGCGCTGCTTGGATTAATAATGGTTCTTTCTCCACCATTATAGCGGTAAGAAAAAGTTAACCTGTGGATATCACTTGCATTCCAGTCAATTTTTGCTACCACGCGGTTGGCTTCCAGATTCTCCGGGTTATTTTCAATACTTCCTGGATCATAACCATACTTGGTTCTTAAATGCTGTGCCAGTGCATTTAGCTGGTTAGCATTGGAATTGCCCGAATAGCCTGCCATATCAAAAACCTGGGGCCTGGTAAACCTTACAACTTCACCATTTATAAAATAAAATAATTTATTTGGGATAACGGGTCCGCCTATACGAAATCCAATTGTTTTGTCACTGAAGTCGGGCAGTTTGGTGGCAGAAGATTTTGGCCCTGTGGGAGTTTTTCCTGTTAATGATTCGTTTCTGAAAAGAACATAGGCCGAGCCGGTTATTTCATTGGTTCCCGAACGGGTAATGGCATTGATGCCACCGCCAATAAACCCGCTTAATGAAGCATCCCAGGGCGAAATGGAAACCTGCACCTGGTCGATTGCATCCAGGGAAATGGGAGGAATATTAGCCTGTCCACCATTCGTTCCAGAAGCAGCCAGTCCAAAAACATCATTATTCAAAGCTCCATCAATATAAAATGCGTTGAACCTGTTATTCTGACCGGCAATGGCAATGGCGCCTTCATTTCTTTTATCCAGTTTGGCCATAGGTACCGTGCGTAAAAGATCGGTAATGTTTCTTCCAACTGTAGGGAGATTGGCAACTTTATCGCGCCCTATGTTTGCGCCGGTTCCGCCACGGTTAGGGTTGGGCGCAGTTGTAGTTACAACTATGGTAGCTAATTCATTGGAGGAGGGTTTCAGCTCAATATCTTCTGTTGCCAACTGACCGAGAACCAGGAAAATTTCATTCTTCAAAAAGGTCTCGTAGTTTATAAAACTTACGTTCAGAGAATAAGGGCCACCCGGATTAAGATTTTCAAGAACGTATTGTCCGCCAGATTTAGTAATACCACGGTAAACCATTCCGGTAGGGATATGCGTAAGCGTAACAGTAGCTCCTATCAGTGGTTCTGCATTTTCTCCTTTCACCAAGCCGGTTAACCCGCTAGAAGTTACCTGGCTATAGCCGGTTGCCATACTAAAAAACAGCGAGAGAAGCAACCCAATTCTCCTAAGCATATCAGTTTTTGATTAGATTCCAGCAAAGAAAACAATTATTCAGGCAATTACGCTGCGCAGACATTAATAAAATATCAACTTTGATAGGTGTGAAAGCAACTCCCCGGGATTTGTTCCGTTTTAATAAATGATTGTATTTATTGTAACTACTTTTGCAAAAAAAGCTCCATGCTTGATTCTATAAAAAGCGCCATTGAAGATATTCGTGCCGGAAAACTGGTAATTGTTGTTGATGATGAAGATCGTGAGAACGAAGGCGATTTTATTACCGCATCCAGGAATGTTACGCCGGAAGTGGTGAATTTCATGAGTAAATATGGCCGTGGACTTATTTGTATTGCCCTACTTGAAGATCGTTGTAATGAATTAGGACTGGAGCTGATGGTGAACAATAATACGGCGCTCCACGAAACGGCATTTACGGTTTCGGTTGATTTGCTTGGACATGGATGCACCACTGGTATTTCGGCTGCCGACAGGGCAAAGACCATTCAGGCCCTGATAGATACGGATACCAAACCGGAGGAACTTGGCAAACCCGGGCATATCTTTCCTTTAAGAGCAAAAAAAGGCGGTGTGTTAAGAAGGGCCGGTCATACCGAAGCTGCGGCTGACCTGGCGCGGCTGGCAGGTTTTGAACCCTCGGGCGTGTTGGTGGAAATCATGAATGATGATGGCAGCATGGCCAGGCTGCCGGAACTAAAGGAAATTGCCAAAAAATTTGATTTTAAGATAATTTCAATAAAAGACCTGATCGAATACAGGATAAAGAGCGATTCGCTGATAGAAGAAATTGTAAGAGTTGATATGCCCACCCAATACGGTCATTTTAAACTCGTGGCTTTCCAGGAAAAGAATTCTCCTAACGAACATCTTGCTTTAATGAAAGGAAGCTGGGAAGCAAATGAGCCGGTTATGGTTCGCGTGCATTCCTCCTGTTTCACCGGCGACATACTTGCATCTATGCGTTGCGATTGTGGCGAACAACTTCATAAGGCCATGCAAATGGTGGAAATGGAAGGCAAGGGTGTAATATTATATATGAACCAGGAGGGGCGCGGAATAGGGCTGGTAAATAAATTAAAAGCTTATCGTTTGCAGGAAGAAGGTTTAGATACTGTTGAAGCCAACCTGCACCTTGGTTTTCAAACCGACCAGAGAGATTATGGAGTAGGAGCTCAGATTTTAAGACATCTTGGCGTAACCAAATTAAGACTGATCACCAATAATCCTAAAAAGCGTGTAGGACTTATCGGATATGGGTTGGAGATAGTTGAAAATCTACCTATAAGAGTTGAGCCCAACCCGCATAATGAACGTTACCTGCAAACCAAAAGAGATAAGTTAGGTCATGAAATAATGGATTAAAGCGAATCCACCAGGGGAGGAATAGAGTCAACAGGCTTCAAATTTCCTCTTGTTCTCACCTTGGTTCCAAACAATAATTCTCTGAAAGAATTAAATTCTTTACCATAAGAAATGCTGGCACCATAGCGCCTGGTCTGGAGGTTGTTCGAACTTCCTGCAGCAGCAGACGTCAGGTAATCAACATTGGTTTTATAAAAAAAGTTTGCTCTTACCGATCCGGATTTGTTTAATAATAATTCAACCGTAACATCGGGGAATAATCTGATGCTTTGCTGAAGATCATTCTGAATTGGAACGTCGAAAGTTCCTCCAACACTAAAATTAAGCCTGCCATCAAAAAAGGATTTTCCCAGCGTTACGTTCACATCCGTCTGGTTAATGCTTAAAAGTCCCCTTTGGTTAATCAGATTCCTGTTATAAATAGAACCGGTGAAATTCAGGGTTACATTATTCCTTTGTAAAATAGAACCAAGCAATTCATTGATCCTCTTATTCACTTCTCCAAACAATAACCCGGAAATGGTGCTTGATATAGCTTCTCCAAAAGGATTGGCACTACCTTGTGTGTTTTCGTAAGGAGCAAAACTGTTGAATACTATCAAATAAGTAACCTGCTTATTCAGTTCGTTAATATTCCTTTCAATCTGCTGAATTCCAAATGCAATGGAAGGATCGTTATATAATGCTGAATTGTTTGGAAATTCGAGTTTAAAATTAAAATCCGGTTCAAAAAGTTCGCCTGATAAAACAGCAACCACATTTACATCATCTCTTATTCTGCCCAGGTCTATCTGGCTGTTCACATTAAGGTTTGCCAGAGGTGCAAAGCTTACATTTTCCGCAGTATAAATGGCTTCCAGCCTTATTTGTGCTTTATAAGGATCGCCTGTCCATTCAATATAATTGTTAGCGCCCGGTCTTAAAACAAAAGGCTTTTTAAAGAAGGACTGAAAAGTGAACTGGTAATTCCCATCATCCAGGTCAAAACGTCCATTAATGGAAAGTGGTGTAGTGGTTCCCGAATTAATGGAAAGGATGCCCGAGCCTCTTCCTTTGATCACGTCGCCCGTAAGATCATCCAGTATCACTTCCATATTTACCATTGGATTGGCTGCAAGTGTAACGTCAAATTTTAAATTGGTAGCCGAACCACGCAGCGTTTCACTATCCATTTCAGTACCATATTTCTTTTCAACCATAAAACTTGCCTGCCCGGTTTCGCGGGTAGTGGAAGGTGGTAAAGTAATATAGGAACTGTCGGTTTGGGATGCTCTTACGTCAATGCTCATAAGCATGTCGCTTTGAGGTCCTACCAGCACAAAGGTTCCCGAGCCCCAGGCCCTGCCATAAAAATCCTGGTTATCGTTATAAGTTGTGTTGAGCAACTGCATTTGCGGCGATTCGGTTTGCACCAGCAGGTCGTAATAAAGGTTCTCAAACGCATTATGCCTGATATTGCCACGAAGAGAGGCCAGGTTGCCATCCTTATCTCTTAACCGGAAACCGTCAAGGTTGATCTTGTCGGCTGTCATCTCAAATTCGCGATCCTCAATGGTATAATGAACCTTGGTAAAATTTACGGTGAATCCTGCATTTTTCAGACTTGCTTTTGCCAAATATTCACGGTCTTTACCTTCTCCTAAAATGTCAATATTTCCTGTAACAAATCCTTCAATGTCGGAAAACAGGCTTCCAATAAATCTTTGCAAATAAGATAGCTGGAAGTTTTTGGGCATCAGCGAAATCCTGTCACGGTGAAGGTTAGCCGAATCTTTCAGATCAAGGGCCAGATCAAAATCAATCCTGTGTTCAGGATCAACATTCCCTCCCGTGCCGGTTAACATTCCTGTTTTATTGATATAAGTAACACTTGCATTTACCTGGCCTATGGAATCATTGTCAAGCCTTAATTCTTCTGTACTCACATCCGCTACAATATTCATACGGTTCTGTGGATCTTCAATAATGATATCACCATGAAGCAAACCTTCCAGCCTGTTTTTAGGCATAATAAAGGGAGAAAGATCGCCCAGGTTTATACTTTGAAGTGTTACATGAAGGTCGTTCCAGTTTCCTATTGCCGAAGGTTTGGTTTCGATCTGAACCTGCTGATTAGATTCTTTTAAAATTAATTGTCCCTGTACAATTGTATTCCTTCGGAAATTCAGTTCGCCACCCTGTTCAATGGTCCAGTTCTTCCCATTCAAAACAAAATTGGATGAATTAAATGATATCGTTACGCCATCGCTGAAAGTATTGATCCTGGCAGAAAGGTCGGCCTCATTAATGGCCTGGTTGGCCGATGTGTTCAACCGGAAAATGGAAACATCGCTCTCTGCTTCAATACTGAAGATGGTTTGAGGAAAATTCAAAGTTTCACTTACCACTGCATTATTCACCTGTCCATTCAGCATCAGTTTTTCTAAATCACCACTTCCCCTTAGCTGCACATCGGAAAATTCGTATTGCCGGAACGCGAGGTAAGGAACATCGGCATCAATGGTCATGGTGTTGGCATTGGTATTCAGCGAACCAACGATACTGCTGTTATTGAAACCCGACAAATCCGGATTTAAAAGGCGAATGTAATCTTCAACCACACCGGTTGTTATATTAAAATCAAAAGCCTGTGGTTTAAAATTTCCGGGCTTTTTAATGTAAGAAGGATAATACCTGCTAAGGAAAAAGGAAAAAGATTCGGGAAGGGACGCAAGGTCGAAGTAGCCTTTTACGGTTGCATCAAATTCATTTGATCGCAACACCAGCGTTTTTTCATTATTGATATAACCGGAAAAAACATAAAGCGAATCAAATGAAAGCCGGTTGCCATTATGTAATAATGTGGCATTGCTGATACGCGCATTTCCCATGATGGTGGATAAGGAATTGCCACTTAAATTGAGATCAAATAATCCTGTAAGTTCAATATTATTATTCACCAGTTGCAATTGCTGAAGGTTGGCCTTCCTGATAAAAGCATTTACATCAAACACAGGCAGGTCGCCGCTCAGGTCAATAAGCCCGGTAAGGCTGAGGTCTGCATTGGGATCATTAATAAGGAAGTTTCCATTGAATTTTCTTTTGCCAATGGTCCCATCTGCCTTGATATTCCTATAGGTATAATCGCCGTATTTAACCCGGTCTATCACACCATTGAAATTCATGTTCAATTTATTCCATTCAAAGCTGTATCCTTTCAAATTACCGCTAAAGGCCACTCCACCCAGGCGTGGTTCGTTCAAAAATCTTCCCAGCTCAAAATTATTGGTAGCTACGCGGCCCGAATAAACAGGTTCGGAAGCAGCAGGGAATTTCATATTCAGGTCGGTAGTTAATGTTCCCAGGCCTGTTTCAATGCTGCCGTATGTAACAAAATCATTTATCAGTCCTGTAAAGTTTCCCCTGAACCTTACATATTGCAGACTTTTTAAATTGGGAGTGGTTACTTTACGCAATGCAGGAATAAAGCTTATGGCATCGGCATAGGTGGTTCTTACCTCACCCTTTTCAAGGTTGATGAGCGTTTCGTTAATGTTTGGCAAACCTACCAGACTGATATTTCCATTTATATAAGTTTTATTTCCAGCCCAGATTTCAAGTCCCTGTGCATTCAGCGCTTCAACGGTTCCTCTAACCAGCCCGTTAATTTTAATGGTTCTGTTCCAATTGCCTGCATCGGGTGCAAAAAAGGCAATATCATCACTTGAAATACTTGCATTTTTAAAATCAGCTTCCATATGAACATTCCTTTCGAAATCATTCATGGAATCCTCATATTTCATGGAAAAATGATCTGTGAGTGTACTCCTGTTTGTTTGGAGGTAGAGATCATCAAAGATCATTGCATGCGGATGTATGGTAGTATTGGCCTTTAAGGATCTTACTACCAGTCCGCTTCTTTCTTTGGCCGAAATATTTACATTCCCTCTTAATGTATCGCTTGCCCAGCCAACATTTTTCATAGTTCCGTTGATAACACTGAAATCCATGCTGTTGCTGTTAAATACACCATCACGGGTAGTGGTACCTGCTCTTTCCGACCTGAAACGTCCATTGCTGATATTAACTGCATTCAAAACTACATCCCAACCCGGCGATTCGCCTGCAATTGATGGAGGAGGAATGTAGATCCTGTTTCCTTTATAACTGTAAGCGTAATAATATGGATCTACCAGTTCCAGGGCATTTACCCTTACGGTTTTATTGGTAATGCTGATGTTTTCTGCATCCAGGTCGGCACTGCCCACACTGGCAACAAGATCACTTCCCAGCCAGGCATCTTTTTTTACAAAGCGCACATCATCCAGAATAATTTTTTTCAAATTGAATGAAATGCCTGCTTTTTTTTGCGTGTCGGAAGAAGCGAAATAGGTTTCAAGGAAATGATAATTCCAAATAGAATCGGTCCGGTTAAAGTTTACCCTTGCATTCGAAAGTCCAATATATTTAAGGTCGGCCTTGTCTTTTAAAAAGAACCAGTCGGTAATCCTTACCTGTATCGTACCTGCATATAGTAAAGTATCTTTCTTCTGGTCTTCCACCAGAACACCTTTGAGGTCCATTTTGTTAAAAAAGCCAATGCGAATATGGTCTATGCTGATGTGCGTTTGCAGGTCCCTGGATAGCCTAGAAGTTACCTGCCTGGCCAGCCAGTTTTGTCCCCAATTGGTTTGAAGAAATGCCAGCAGCAGGATCACCAGTAACAATAAGGCAAGGAAAATTTTTAAAACTATTTTGAAAAACTTTCTCAGGGTGAACTTTTTTTATTTGTGTAAAAGTAGCTAAACGCTCTTTTCAGACAAGTAACATAGCCAATGGTTGTTACAAAGAAATGTGAAACATGGAATAAAGGTGCTATTAAAGGCTTAAAAGGGAATGCCGGGGCTTTTTTCCAACACTTTCCCGGCCCCACCAAAAAGCCATCCCAGTGAGATCCCGTATATACGATGAACAATGCGGGGACCGTAATCAGCATTATTCATACTGCCAATTCCGTGTGCATAATGGGCAAAGATCATTAACCTGTTGGCGGCCTGGTATCCTATATGTCCGTTAAGGGCGGCGCTGATC
>JAEZCV010000027.1 GCA_023429985.1 Bacteroidota bacterium
TGATCGGCTGTCCGCTAAAAAGATGAAAATCTTGATAAAATTGAAATGTAAGGTCTCAATTAATGAATTTCCGCCAAACCTAGGTTCCAAGAAGCTTTTAGAAGAATCAATAAATTTTTACCGGACAACAGTGAATGGTGAATGGTGAGTAGCTGGGAAAATACTAAACCCTAAACTCTAAAATCTAAACTAAACTCTAAACTAAACTCTAAACCTAAGGCAACTTTCCGCAACAATCCCTTAATTTAAGTCCGTGTTTTACCAGTTGATGAAATTATACGGGAGGTTTGCCATTAAATTGTATTGTACCAGGCTGGTGGTGAATAAACCTGAATTACTAGAAGGAAACGGCCCGGTTTTGTTTGCCGCCAATCATCCCAATTCGTTTTTAGATGGCGTGATCCTTACCACTATACATAAACATGCTGTGTATTCGCTGGCGCGCGGGGATGTTTTTAAAAATGGGAACGCCAATAAATTCCTGCGCTATATGAAACTGTTGCCGGTTTACAGGACCAGCGAGGGCGTAGAAAACCTGGAACATAATTACACAACTTTTGCTTCCTGCCTGCAAGCATTTGAAGAGGGGCATACTGTTTTAATTTTCAGTGAAGGAAGATGCGAAAATGAATGGCATTTAAGGCCATTAAAAAAAGGCACAGCGCGTCTTGCGCATGCGGCCTGGCAAAAAGGTATTCCACTTAAGGTAATTCCACTTGGAATTAATTACAGTGCATTTTATAGCTTCGGCAAGGAAGTTCATTTGCTTTTTGGAACACCCATTACCAGGGAAACAATCATTGAAGAAAATTCCGAAGGAAAGAAACACCTTGATTTTAATGAGCAACTGAATGCACAATTAAAGAACCTGGTGTATGAAATTGATGAAAAGGATGATGTAAAAAGAAAAAGAATATTTTCTATACGGATAAAGCCCTCATTTTATTTTTTAGCATTACCCGCGCTTGCAGGCTTTATCCTTCATGCGCCATTTTATTTTTTAATGAAGATGATCACCCTTGCAAAATTTAATAACAGCGGGCATTACGATTCTGTATTGGTAAGTTTAGTTTTCTTTGGTTATCCGATTTATGTTTTATTTCTTACCATTTTACTGGTAATTTTTTTTGGATCACCAGGGATTTTGGCTTTCATTCTTCTTCCATTGCTGGCATGGTGTACAATACAGGTCAAATACCAGCTTGACTTTTAACTGGCTTCAGTATTTTAATGGAATAAACCATGGGAAATTTGTCTTCCAATCCTTTTACACGGTAATTACCATCATCTCCTTTTACAAGATTATTAAAACAACTGTAGGGTGAATAAGTAAACTCGTTAAGAAATTGCAGATGCAAACCTTGTGAAAGCAAAGCATTTAACACTTCGCCCAGTCCATGATTCCATGAATATTCTTTTCCCTGCAAATCTGCTTCGCGATCGGCATAGGTTCCCTGCATTTGAACTGTTATCAACTCCCGGTTCTGGTAATAATATTTGATGGCATTAAAATCTTCATCCATCATCCATACAACAGGATGAAATTCGGCCATGTAAAAAAATCCGCCGGGCTTAAGATATTTAGCAATCAGTTGCGCCCATGCATTTAAATCGGGAAGCCAGCCAATAACACCATAGGATGTAAATACAATATCGAATGTTTCATTTACATGCTGCTCAAGGTCATAAACATTGCAGCAAATAAATGTTGCATCAAGACCAAGCTGCTCATTCAAACTTTTTGCTTCTTCAATAGCGGCATCGGAAAAATCAATCCCTGTAACTTTTGCGCCGGCTCTTGCCATTGATAAACTGTCCATTCCAAAATGGCATTGAAGGTGCAGTATTTTCTTTCCTTTCAGGTCACCAAGTTCTGAAGTTTCAATTGGAGTAAGCGATGATTTTCCATCCAAAAAAGAAGGAAGGTCATAGAATTCTGAATCTTTATGAATGGGCGTTTTATTGTTCCAGAGTGCTTTGTTTGCCTCGAAATATTCCGCGTACTGTTTCATTTAATTGCATTGATCTTCTTCAACTTTCCCGTTTATAATTACCATGCATACTTTGGTAATGTATTCAAAAGGATCGCCATTGAATAAAACCAGGTCGGCATCTTTTCCTTTTTCAATTGAACCGATCCTTTTATCCATGCCCAGTAATTTTGCAGGTTGGATGGTTATCGCTTTCAATGCATCTTCAAAAGATAATCCATGGATCATGGCAGCTGCTGCTTCGTACAAAACAACTCTTGATTTAGGAACATAATTTTCAAACCCGCTTTCAATGGAAACCGGTATGCCTGCACGCGTCAGTATGGCTGCATTCTCCATGGTCATGTTCACCATTTCGCCGCCCGCTCTTGCCATGGTTGGGTGTACAATGATCTCTGCACCGGAGGCCTTTACATGGTCAATCAAACGATAAGCTTCTGCCGCACCTTCAATAACAAGTTTTAAATTAAACTCTTTGGCAAGACGGATAGCAGACATGATATCGGTGGCGGTATTGGCGGAGATAAGTGCTTTGATCTCTCCTCTTAATAATTGCTGAAGCGTGATAAGTTTAAGGTCAGGTGCTTTTGACGTGTCTTTAGAACGCAGGGAGGACCTGGCCTTGATCAACTCTGATCTTAACATGGCAATTTGTTTACTCCTGTTTCCCGGTGACGGATAAACAGACGAAACCAAAGGGCCTAATGTAATGGCCACCATGGCAAGGGGTTGCAGCATGGCATCTTCTGCAATGCCCGGATGTGTTTTAATGATCATGGTTTGTCCGCTTGACAAAGCGCCAATTCCATGACCCGTGTGTAAAGTTGTAACGCCATTCCGTCTCAGGTGCTGAATCAATTTATCTTCAGGGTTATAGGCATCAATGGCACGCAGTTCAGGTTGAATGGGAGACGATCGTTCGATCTGGTTCTGATCTGATGGAACATTATAAGCACCCGAAAGACCAACAGTGCTTCTTGCATCTATCAGTCCGGGTGTAACAACTTTAGCATGATAAACTTTATAATTTGATGGAATGGAAATGCCTGTTCCCACATTTTCAATTTTCCCGTTTTTGATCAGCACAACTCCATTGGATACAGGTTTACCTGCCATGGTATAAATAGTATCGGCTTTAACTGCAATTTGAGCAAAAGCAAAAGAGCAAACCAGTGAAAAAACAGATGATATGGTAATCTTTTTCATTTTAAATTATTGATGGTCATCTTCATGTGTATGCAATTCGCCACGATCGGGACTGTAAACTCCAAATCCCCCTACAGCAAATGCTTTATCCGCGGGGTTTGAAAGATCGAATCTTTTAAATCCTTCCACCCATGTTTCTAACACTCTTGTATAAACGCTGAAAGGATCGCCCGAAAGAATTACGAAGTCGGCATCTTTTCCTGGTTGCAGGCTTCCAACAGAGGAAGAGAGATCCAGCATTTCAGCTCCGTTAATGGTAAGTGCTTTTAAAGCTTCCTTTCGGCTCATTCCCTCTTTCACACTCATAGCTGCAGACCTTAAAATAAAACGCGAATCGGTAATGCCATCATCAGTGTGGATGGCAGTTAAAATACCGGCTTTCTCCAATGCACCTCCGTTTCCATGCCATAGATTAATGGCTTCTTCTTTTCCGCCGGGAGCATCAATATTGATTATTGAACAGGGAATTTTTGCATCCGCAATCTGCTTTGCAACGAGGTAGGCTTCAGTTACATGATGAAGCACAATTCGAAATCCAAATTCTTTTGCAATACGCATGGCCGTTAGTATGTCGTAAGCCTTATGTGTATGGAAATGAACGATGCGTTTTCCTTCCAGAACTTCCACAAGTGATTCCATGCGCAGGTCGCGTTCAGGAAGTTTAGTACTGTCATTGCCTGCGCGCCTGATCTTCTTCCTGTATTCAACGGCTTTCATAAACAGGTCGCGGTCCATAGCTGCCGATTTAGACCTTGTGCCCGGGAAGCCCGGAGTTGAACGAATGGAATTAGTGCCGTTAGCCATTTTCAATCCGCCATAAACACCTTTTTCATTCGTGATCAGGAGATCTTCGATTACGATAGCAGGACGCATTTTTACATAAATGGTTTGTCCGCTCATTAGGTGCCCCGAGCCGGGCATAAGGTTGATGGTAGTGATGCCACCGGCGAGTGCTTTTTTAAATCCATCACTTGTAGGATTAACTGCATCCAATGCACGCGTATCAGGATTCAGTGCAGCGGAATTATCACCTCCTGCAGGTCCACCCAAATGAGAGTGGGTATCTACAATACCCGGAATGATAACTTTACCTGTAACATCAATTATTTGTGCCGATGAGGGAACAGGTGTTTGCGCATTTCCTACAGAAAGGATTTTCCCATTTTGAATTAACAGAACTCCATTGGGAATGGAATCGCCATTGGAAGTATAGATCAATGCACCTTTAAAAGCAATAGGTGACGACTGGCTGAAAGCAATTGCAGGAAATAAAAGAATGCCTAAAAGGATCTTTTTCATTTGAAAGTTTTGGCTTTTATAAATGTAATTAAACAAATGGCTATAAAAATCAGGGCATAAAAAAAGGCTTCCCGATTGGGAGGCCTTTTAAGAATTATATGGTTGAATTAACCTAAGGCAACGCGTTTGAATTCGATAACCTTAAGATCGGAGCCTGCAGATTTTAAATAATCGCCAACAGATTTAGAACTGTCCTTTACAAAAGGCTGGGCCATTAAAGTGCTTTCTTTAAAGAAGGCATTTAATTTTCCTTCGGCGATCTTCGACATCATGTCTTCGGATTTACCGGCCATTTTTGGATCGGCTTTCATTTGTTCCATAACGATGCTTCTTTCGCGTTCAACAGTTTCGGTAGAAACTGAATCGGCATCAACAGCAACAGGATTCATGGCAGCGATCTGCATAGCGATATCTTTTCCTGCTTCACCGGCATCTTTATTAAATGCCACCAGAACACCCATACGGTAAGCACCGTGAATGTAAGAAGCAACATAAGGCGCTTCCACTCTTTCAAAGCGGGCCACACCAATTTTTTCACCGATGGAAGCCAGTTTGTCGTTGATAAGATCGGAAACCTTAGCACCATTAACTGTTACTTCATTCAGTTCTTCGGCGCTTTTAACGTTGTTGGCAACGGCTGCATCGGCAATGCTTTGAGCAAATGCAACGAAGTCGGCGTTCTTTGAAACGAAGTCTGTTTCGCAGGAAATGGTAACAATAAAACCGGTTTTGTTATCGGAAGTTGTTTTTGCGATTACAACACCTTCTTTAGCTTCACGGTCGCTGCGTTTGGCAGCCACTTTCTGGCCTTGTTTACGTAACCAGTCGATAGCAGCTTCAAAATCACCACCTGTTTCTGTAAGGGCTTTGCGACAGTCCATCATACCTGCGCCGGTTGCCTGGCGAAGTTTATTGATATCCTGTGCGGTTATTGTTGCAGTAGACATAAGAATTAATTTGAAAGTTAAGATAACCTGCCGGCCGGCAGGCGGGTTTGGAAATTTGAAAATAGCGTTGAGGCCATGCAAATGCCCAATTTATATTCTGCAGTTGAAGAGTGCGACGCAACAACAGCTTAATAGAATTACTGATGCTGGTTTCATCATTCAACTTTTTTGATAAAGAGCAGTTGTGAATGGAAAATTATCTTCCACCACCCGGGCGACGTGCACCACCGCCTCCGCCCTGCGGCGTACGACGACGTTGACCACCTGCACCACCGGCACCTGGTCCGCGACCTGCACCACCGGTTCCGGCAGCACCACGACCACGACCACGGCCACCTTCAGCGTTCGCTTCAGCTTCCAGGCGGGCAGCTCTTTTTTCGTTTTCCTGGTCGGTAACGTTATCATCGCCTTCTTCATCTTTAGCAGCCTGGCGTTCGGCCAAACCTTCTGCAATAGCAGCAGTGATGTAGTTGGTAATGATGGCTATTGATTTGGTAGCATCGTCGTTTGCAGGAATAGAAAAATCAACTTTATTAGGATCGCAGTTGGTATCAACCACACCAAAAGTTGTTACACCCAGGCGTTTGGCTTCGGCCAGTGCGATGTGTTCGTGCCCGATATCAACAATGAACAAAGCTGCAGGCACACGACCCAGTTGGGCGATACCACCTAAAACTTTTTCCATCTTTTCCTTATCGCGGGTAAGGGTAAGGCGTTCTTTTTTGGTAATAGAATCGAAAGAGCCGTCGCCCAGCATTTTTTCTATGCTTTGCATTTTCTTTACGCTCTTGCGAACAGTATTGAAATTGGTAAGCATACCACCTAACCAGCGTTCTGTAACATAAGGCATGTTCACGCGCTGTGCACATTCGGTAACGATATCTTTTGCCTGCTTTTTAGTGCCGACGAAAAGAATTTTTTTACCGCTGCGGGCAATTGCTTTCAAAGCTGCTGCAGTTTCCTGGAGCGCTTCGGTAGTTTTATTAAGGTCAATGATGTGAATACCTTTCTTCTCGGCGAAGATGTAAGGCAACATCTTTGGGTTCCACTTCTTTTTCAGGTGTCCAAAGTGTACACCGGCTTCGAGTAGCTGCTGTTGCAACGAAGTGTTTTGTTCCATTTTATTGAGTTGATGTATTTTAAAATTTTTAGTAAAGGTTCCGGGCAATGGTTATGATAAATGCTGAACCAGGGACCGGGAACCTTAAAACAATTATCTCTTCGAGAACTGGAAGCTTCTGCGCGCTTTTTTCTTACCGAACTTCTTACGTTCAACAGAACGCGGATCGCGCTTAAGCAAACCTGCAGCTTTTAAAGCCGGGCGGAACTCGGGGTTCAGGTCAATGAGTACGCGGGCAATACCCAGCATAGCTGCTTCAGCCTGTCCTTTCACACCACCACCGGCAGCATTGATCTTTACATCAAATTTGTCGGTTGCTTCAACCGCTTTAAGTGGTCTTTCCACCTGGTTTTGCAAATAAACCAGTGGGAAATATTGTTTATAGTCTTTATCGTTTACAGTAATGGTACCGGAACCGCGGGTAACAAAAACCCTTGTTACGGCTTCTTTACGGCGACCAACACTATTTTTTTGTTTCTCCATTGTCAGAGTTTTTTAGCAGGGGGCTGCTATATTTAGATTTTTAGTTCTTTAGGTTGCTGAGCGGTATGAGGGTGTTGATCACCGGCATACACGAAAAGTTTTTTGTACATCTTACGTCCCAGGCGGTTTTTAGGAAGCATTCCTTTTACAGCCCTTTCGATAAGTACTTCGGGACGTCTTTTCTGAAGATCCCTGGCAACTTCTTCCCTGCGACCACCAGGATAACCTGTATAGCGGTCGTAGATCTTTTCGTCCATTTTGTTACCTGTAAGTTTCACTTTTTCTACGTTCGTAACGATCACAAAATCGCCACAATCTACGTGAGGGGTGTAATATGCCTTGTTCTTGCCGCGTAAGATCGCTGCAATACGAGAGCACATACGTCCCACGGTTTGATTGGTACCGTCCACAACGTACCAGTTGCGCTGAACGGTAGCCGCATTCGCATGTTTTGTTGTAAAATGTAATTTGCTCATTGCTGAAATTTTGCCCTTGGGGCGGTTAATAATTTCCGGCAGGGCCATCCCCCAACCGGCTCCTTCTTATTTAAGGAGGCGCAAAAGTAGGTGATTATAGATATTGCACCCAAGAAAATGAAGGTTAATTTTTTATCACGCCTTTGTAATATATTGATAATCAATAAAGATTTTGACTGAAAATTTTGATGGAAGTTGGTGAGAAGTGGTTTAGACGTTTAGTTGTTTAGACGTTTAGGCGTTTAGACGTTTAGTGGTTTAGACGTTTAGTCGTTTAGTCGTTTAGACGTTTAGTGGTTTAGTCGTTTTTGTTGCCAGGTCATCCTTTAAGTTGTTTTGGATAGCTTATCGTGGCGACAAGGCCTGCCTTGTTCCTACCATCAGCAACCCTTTATATAATAAGAATACTCATCCGGATTGCACACTAATTTTCCCACCTGCCAGCCAGATGGCAGTTATCTGATTGTTTATCTGCTCCATAGGACATTTTCTTTATCAACCGTTGAAAAGGCAAAATCCTGCGTTGAGCAGGGATAAAAACAGGACTAAGGGTTTATAGTAGATTGTCTAAAAAAATCTAGGAAAAATACTTAGTAAAACACTTGCATTTACGTATTTTCCACATTATGTTTGCAGCTCATAAGGGTTTTATTTAGATTTATTAAATGAATCCTTTAGATTTTAATCCCAACCCACTGAATGCCTGATAAGGGTATTCCTAAAAAACTGAAATGAAAACTGCTTACACACTTGCTTTTGCGGCACTATCTGCCCTGCTTTTATCTACTTACTCAGTAAAAGCTACTAATTACACGAATTACGGAAATTCCACAGGATATTATTTAAACAGTGGAGATACATTAAGGATCGTTTCCGGCACCTACACAGGAGCCATAGCGCAACTTTCGCACGGAGCTGTAATTATTATTGAAGAAAATGCAGTTTTTTCTCCAGTCACCCTTAATATGTGGGCACCTGCCGGAAAGATCATCAACCATGGCAGCGCCAACTTCAAAGGCATGGGAATAGGCGGAGGCTTTGAACTGGTAAATAACAAAATTGCCAGCGTAGCCGGAAGCATGAGTTTTTATAACGGTGGTGTAAAAAAACTTACCAATAATACCGGTGCCGAACTCACTATAAACGGATCTTTAAATGCTGATGATTTTACTAACATAATAAATAGTGGAACTATCATTACTACCGGCAGTTTCAATTTATATACTGCCACAAGCACTCTTCAAAACTCTGGATTGATAACAGTAGGTGGAAGTTTAAGCTCAAACGGACAACTTGAAAACACCAATATAATCAGGGTGTCTGGCAGTTTTAATTACTGGAACGGAACACTTTCCAATACGGGTGCCATTACTCCTGAAGGAAGTTTTTCTATCAGTCCGGGCATGACATATACCAATAATTGCAGACTGATCACAAAAGGCCCCATCAATAACAATGGTACTTTAATTAATAATGGACTGTTATGGGCAGGAACCACCAACACTTCGGCCGATAAGATCACAAATTCAGGAACCATTATCAATGGTGGAAATGCAAAGATCAGGATGGTAGATTTTACCAATTACGGGCATGTAACCGGCGGAGGCTATGTTTATACTTCCGGTGCAACATTATTAGGAAGCAATGGCAGCCTGGGAGTAGCAGGAATTACTTCCGACACCATCAGGTTTTTTGATGCCACAAGGAGCAATGCTACACGGTTTTTCGATACACAATGGGGAACAGTAATGCCCAATGCCAGGTTTGAAGTTTTTGCAGCCCCGGACAGCATAGAAATGCCTTTAGGATGTTCTGATGTATTTAAAGGGATGGCTTCTATTCCACTGCCGGTGAAGTTTAATTATTTCTATGTGAAGATGGTGAACGATCAGCCGGTTTTACACTGGAGCGCAGAATTTGAACAGGATATGCAGTTTGAAATTCAGCGCAGTTATAAAAATGGATTCAGCACAATTGCCCGTGTTAGCTCTAACAATACTGCTGCTTACAGTTATACTGATAAAGATGCAGACCTTTCATCTTCAGATATCCTATACCGAATTAAAGGAACCAGTGCAGTGGATGGTGCTGTAAAGTATACGACAGTGCATATCATCAAGGGCAAAGAAAAAAAGATCGCTATTTCAGTTTATCCTAATCCGTCTATGGGAGAAACAAATGTTTCATATACATCGGAGCAGGCAGAAGTTGTAATGATTCGCATAAAAGCAATCAATGGCCAGCAATTATTCCTGCGCAATTTCAAAGCAGAAAAAGGAGCCAACCGCTTTGTATTAAGTGAAACTAAAAACTTACAATCAGGTATTTATTTTATAGAGATGATCAAAGGAACTGAGATCATTGCTTCTGAAAAATTTATCCGCAGATAATTCTGTTCTAAGTAAGAAGAACTTATTTTCATTGCCTGATGGCAGAAATAAGAACTGTTGAAATTATAAGGTATATAGCTCCCCTTCGTGAGGGGGGCTCTTTGCCTGCTATAGTGGAGGCGGATGATGGTTTTAATTATGTTTTGAAATTTCGCGGTGCGGGCCAGGGACTGCGTGCTTTGATAGCCGAATTAATAGGTGGTGAAATGGCAAGAGCCGCAGGATTAAAAATGCCGGAAATAGTTTTTGCCAATGTAGATCCTGCCTTTGGCAGAACAGAACCCGATGAAGAAATACAGGATCTTTTGAAAGCCAGTGCAGGGCTTAATCTTGCGGTACATTATTTATCAGGCGCCATAAGTTTCGATCCTTCCGTAAATAAAGTTGATGCAATTACTGCATCAAAAATCGTATGGCTCGATTGCATGCTGATGAACGTTGACCGCACGGCCAGGAACACCAACATGCTGATGTGGCAAAAAGAATTGTGGCTGATAGATCATGGAGCTTCCTTATATTTTCACCACAGTACTACCGACTGGAAAGAAGCAAGTGTGCGGCCCTTTCAACTGGTTAAAGATCATGTACTGCTTGCTGCTGCTTCGGAACTTGAAAGCACAGACAAAACAATGAGAGAAATCTTTACTCCCAGGCTTATATCTTCAATTGTTCAACTTATTCCTGCTGAATGGTTATCGGGTAGGGAAAATGCCAATGCAGAAACTAACAGGGATATGTACCTGAATTTTCTTTTGAACAGGATCAATAATTCTTCCATTTTTTTAAACCAGGCTGCGGATGCAAGAAAAGCTGTTATATGAATACGCTGTAATTCGCATTGTGCCCCGTGTTGAAAGGGAGGAATTTATGAATGTGGGCATTGTATTGTATTGTCGTGATATTAAATTCCTGCAATGTAAGTTTATGGTGAATGAAAAGAAACTGAAAGCTTTATGTGTTGATCTTGATTGTGACGAAGTGAAAGAACACCTGCAGTCGTTTGAAAGGATAAGTAAAGGCGATAAAAATGGCGGGCCCATTGCAACACTTGATCCGGCATCGCGGTTTCGCTGGCTCACCGCAACAAGAAGTACCGTGGTACAAACATCCAAAGTACACCCGGGATTCACTTCAGATATCAATGAAACGCTCGAAAAATTATTCAGAGAATTAGTTGCTTAATTTATTTTAAGAAAATGACAGAAGCCATTCAACCACTAGGAAGAAAAGTATTTGGTGACCCTGCTAATGCAGGCAATGTTATGTACGAACAGGAAGCCATGCAAATGCTTACTGATTGGGTAAGCAATGAAAAATTACAATTACATATGAAGCAGGTGGCTGCTGTAATGAAAGCATGGGCTTTGGAAAAAGAAAATTTACCCAAAGAAGAAGCGCATAAATGGTGGCTTGCAGGTTTGCTTCATGATGCCGACTGGGAAAAACATCCGGATGATCATTGCAGGATCATAATAGAAGAACTGGAAAGGAGGAATATTGATCCTTCGATAATACAATGTATTGCTTCTCATGGCCCGCGGCATTTTGGTGTAGAGCCTCAGGCGAAAATGGACAAAATGATTTATCTGGTTGATGAACTTTCGGGGTTCATACATGCTGCTGCACTTGTGAGGCCTGCAAAATATGAAGGCATGGATGTGAAAAGTGTAATGAAAAAATTAAAGACACCTGCTTTTGCTGCGCAGGTGAGCAGGGATGATATAAAAGATGCTTCGGAAAAAGCCGGTATTGAAATGGAAGAGATCATTCCATTTATTATAGAACATCAAAAAGATATTGCATAAAAAAACCGTTCACAATGTGAACGGTTCAATAAAATTATTGTTATAGTTAATTGATGGTTACTGTTTGGGCATATTCATCAAGAACTATAGTATACGATCCTGAAGTTGCCGGTGTTTTAAAATTATCACTTCCATCCCATCTCATTGGTTTTGGAGTTCCTGTGGCTGTACTTCCACCACTTGCATCTTCATAATCAAAAGCGCCCCAGGCATCACCTGCAAGGAATTTAATATCTTTTCCTGCTACCAGGTCGAGTGTGATTTGCCATTTACCATCGCCCATATAGGTCATTTGCGGACTTGCACCGGGATCCCAGGCATTTACGCCCTGGATTCCATCACCCACCACACGCATTTGAGCTGCCGAATTCAATATGTATTTTACAACCTGCAATTCGGTACCATCCCAAATGGCGCGCACTCTACCAGTACTACCTGTATTTTCAAGGTTATCGCCGTTACCTGTATAATCAAGTAATCCGTCGGATGCACCTTTACCCCACCATCTTGCTTTATCTACCGTGCTGTTGTCCCAGGCCGGTCCATCATGGAATTTAAAAATATCACCGGCAGTCATATCAGTAATGATCATGAAGCGGTTCCTTGCTATTAATGATCCGAAAACAGGATTTGCCGGATCCCATCCCTGCAAACTACCTACAAGGCCTACCTGTTTTTCCTGAACGTATGCCATGTTATTTTCCAGGTCAATCGTTAAACGGTAAACACCTGCATTAGGAACCTGGAAGTTGCCTCCCTGGTTATAACCTGTGGTATATCCTGCCCCGGAAGTACCTGCATTTCCATAACCAGAACCCCAATCGCCAACTGTTCTGAAAAATTTGAATTCATCGGTTGCATTCAATCTAACATAAGAGTAAAAAACTTTACCCTGCCTGCCTGGCGCTTTGTCTGCTATCATTTCCAATGGATTATTTATATCCCATCCATTGATAGAACCTACAAGAAACATACGTACCAGACGAACAATGTTTAGTTCGTTAACATACATCGCATTCAACTCGAAATTTCCTGAAGTAGCAATAACAGTCCATTCCAGGTTAGCCACCTGGCTGGGATCTGAAAGCCCGGCTGCAGTTAATGAATCACTTATATCCTTATATGAAATGGCAACCGTTGTATCGGTTCCATTATTTCCTGGAGTGATTGAAAACAGCGGGTTGCTAAAATTGCCGCCTTCTTCAATAAATACAACTTTATAAGTAACAGGGTTTGCAGGATTACCACCAATAGCTTTTTGCCAGTAAAAATTAATTGAATCGGCAGTAGATGTTGGATTGATCTCCAGGTTGGCTGCTGAACTCAAAGGACCATAGATTTTAAATGGCGCTATACCATCTCCCATTCTTTGAATGCGAATGAAAAAAGATTCATCTGCTCTTTTAATGGTTGAACCATTATCGGCAACAACGGACCAAACAAAATCGGTTGCAGCATTGTCGGCAATTCCATTGGCCTGCAGAATACTATCAACCTGGTAGTGTGTTAAGGTTAAAGTTGTAGCCAGCCCGTTATTATCCGATGGAATTGAAAACAAAGGCTGGTCGAGATTACCTCCATTTTGCGGCGCCACTACCCATTTATAAGTTGGCAGAACATCTATTCCAGGTTTTGCAGCTGTCCAGGATATTTGAACAGTTGCTCCCGGAGTAGCTGAATTTAAAAACAGGTTGGTTCCGGTTGCAGGACCAAGCATTCGAAATGTGCCCAGGCCTTCACCGGTAACTGTTGTATCAAAATCGGTTTTTTTACAGGCCTGGAGCAGGACCATTGCAAGAACCGGTAACAGCAATAATTTTTTCATATAATCAATTTGATAATTATTTTAAATCAAGAAACGGAACTTCTATTTCCTGGGTAGATGCAGGTTCTGGAATTCCGGTAGGGCCTTCAACTGTTCCGTTAAACTTATAGCTGAATTTACTGAGTTGGGTTCCCGCAGGAATTGAAAAATTATACGAAGCAAGAAAACTTGCAGCCCATAATTTATCACCCAGTTTTCGAACATTTATCACCAGAGGATTTCCTACAGGATCGTTATTCATATCAAAAATTCTGACAGTAACAGTTGCCGGAAGAATTCTTTGTTCAAGAAGGTCGTTGGAAAGCGACTGGTCGAAGTTGATGGTAACCACATCTTCCTGTCCAACTTTTGAAGGAAAAATCCTGAAAGTTGAAGCTGTAAATATCAGCGGGTCGAATTTAAAAGGTTTGTAGTCGGGAGATTGGGCAGAACCATCTTTTGCTTTTACAAGGAAACCAAATTCCTTTAATTCACCTGGAGTAAGATTAAACAAAGTTGTTCCGGTAAAAGTGAACGACCATTTGTTGGTTCCTGCAGGCGTCATCTTTGCTTCGTTGCTGGAGTTTCCCCAGGAGCCATTTACAGATCCATCCACCTGCGGACCTGTTCCGGCG
Source organism: Bacteroidota bacterium (assembly GCA_023429985.1). GTDB lineage: Bacteria > Bacteroidota > Bacteroidia > Chitinophagales > Chitinophagaceae > Flavisolibacter. The sequence continues at coordinate 14,157 of JAEZCV010000027.1, forward strand.
GTTGGGTTACTGAATATCCAGATATAAGCTTCTGCCTGTCCGGCCATGTTTGTGTTGGAAACATCAACCGTTAATGTAACCTGGTCTTCTGCAGTAAATACAGCCGGACTGAATGTTACCTGTGCATCTGCATTTACAAATGCCAGCATTCCCAGGAAGAGTATTGAAAATATTTTTTTCATGTTATGCATTATTATTGTTTGGAAAACTCGTAGTCGTAAATGATCAGCACTTTACCGGCATTATCTTTTCTTTCGACCTTAAGTTTCAATTTGGGGTTAACAGCGTTGGGATAAGAACCCAGAACAACGATGGCAGTGTCGGTTCCATTTACCAGTTCAAGATTTTTAGCAGCATCTTCATTATCGGCGCTCCATGTGCCTGATGTTAATTCAATAACCTGTGGTGCATTCCCGGGTGTGGTAGAAAAAGTTTTTGCAGCCACATCCACTGTTAACCTGAAATCCTGGAAAGGAAAGAAATTGGTTATGTCCAGTGACTGGTATGGGAAACCTTTTTGCCTTGCGTCGGCATCGGTTTGAATTACGCGATCAAGTTTCCATGTACCGTTCAATGAATTAATGTTATCAGCCGGAATTCCCAGGTCGGAAAATGACTCAGGACGACAACCATTGAACAACAATGTTGCAGCCAGCATTAGGAATAGAGAAAATTTCATATTGAATAATTTATTAGTTATCATAAGCAACCTCCTTCGGGATTCATGGGGAAGGAAGTATTTGCAGCCTGCTCGCCACTTGGGAATTGTAAAATAAGGCCGCCGCAATTCCATGTGGATCCTCTGCGGTCAACAGAAATTCCGGACAACGCACCTATTCTTTTAATTTCCTGTACACGATTGCCTTCACCAAACATTTCAAATTCACGTTGTGTTCTGGCGGTTGTAATAACCAGTCCTGCACTGGCTGCCGAAGAAAGGTTTTGTGTTGTACCGCCGTATGCTCTTTCCAAAATATCATTGATATCGTTGATGGCAACTGCTAATGCAGCACCTCCGATTTCAGCACCGGCTTCTGCGCGAATGAGTTTCATTTCTGTAAGATGAACAATGGGCAGATCAAATTCATTGAGGTTATATTTTGTAACCATGTTGAATCCATTTGCATTTTTTTCGTACCATACTCTTCTTTCGTCATTCGGCTGAGTAGCCTGGTTGAAATAAATATCGGTAACATGAAAATCGCTTTGACTTTGAAAATTCGTTCCGTCCGATCTGAAACGCTCTCTTAATTCGCCTCCGGGCGATATGTTATTGGTTACATTTCTAATTACAAAAATCCCCTCCTGCGTACCAGTTCCTCCCGCATCCAGGGAAAATCGAAGGCTGTGATCTGCATCCAACTGGAAAAGGTTACTGCCGATCACTTCATCTGCATAATTATACGCCTGCTGGAAATTATTTTGCTGGAAATACACTTTTGCAAGATATGCTTTGGCCGCCCAGGCGGAAGGATAACCAATAACATCTGTTGTTGAAAGGTTGGATTCGGCATCTTTAAGATCCGCAATAATTACATCATACACTTCCTTTACTGTTGCTCTTTCTCCCGGAGTTACCGAAGTAGACAATCTTAAAGGAATACCCAGATGACTGTTATCGGCAGTATGGCCCCATGGCTGGGCAAAAAGTCTTACCATTTCAAAATGGCCCACGGCCCTCAGGAATTTTGCCTGCGCCTCTATTTCATCTCTCCTGCCTGCAGCTACATCCAGGTTTTCTAAAACCTTATTGGCAGATGAAATGATATTATACGTGTTGCGATAAAAATCATTTTTATACGCTCCGAAAATGGATGTTTTCCTTTTATAAATCTCACCAAAATCTTCTGTATATAAAATACCGTTTGCCTGGTCTCCCATCAGGTCACTGATGAACTGGAGCCTTCCTCCATAAAGATTATTTGCGAGATTGATGTAAGCGCCATTCAGTAATGACTGAAGAGATGCTTCATTTACCAGTGCTTCTTCGGCGGGAATTGCGCCTGCCTGTTCTTTTTCCAGGAATTTTGAACACCCTGAAAATATGAGGAACATCAGCACAATTATAATAAAGCGATTCATAGTTCTTTTTTTTAAGTTAGAATGTAATGTTTAGTCCAATTACAACTGATTTCTGTTGCGGAGGCGTCAGGTAAGTAATGTTGGGACTAAGATTCCTGTCCTGCGGGTTTTCGAAATCCCTGGCAATTTCGGGATCGCCTCCGGGGTATTTGGTAAACGTAAGCAGGTTCATTCCTGTAACAAAAATCCTTGCTCCTCTCAGCTTCAGGCGCTGGGCAGTTTCTGATGACAAATCATAGCCAATGGTTAGTTCCCTCATTCTCAGGAACGAAGCATCATAAAGGAACATGGTGGAATTATAATTCCATTCACTGCTCAATCCATCATAAGTATTTGTATTCATGGTTAGCCTGGGGAAAGTTGCCATGTCGCCCGGCTGTCTCCACCTGTCAAGGATATCGCGGCGCATGTTCCAGTCGGTAACAATTCCTAACTGGCGTTTACCCGAGCCATCATAAATGTTACCACCAATGGTGAAAGTCCATAAGCCGGAAAGGGTAAATCCTTTATAACTCAGGGTATGATTAATACCTCCCACATAATCCGGTACTACCGATCCCACCGGCATACGGTCCTGTAATGAAAATGTTTTGGTAAGCTTACCATTGATGTCGTACCAGATGGGTAAACCGTCTGCCGGATCAACACCATAATAGCGTACCAGGTAATTCGTTCCAATTGGATATCCTACCGCTACACGGGTATCGTTGGTACCACCACCTGCCGCATCCGGGGAAAGATTACCAAGACTGATCAGTTCATTGTAGTTTTTGGAAATGTTACCGCCTACTGTAAAATTCCAGTCGGAAGTATTTACCACCTTAACCTGCAATGCCAGTTCAATTCCTTCATTCAGAATTTCACTGTTTGGAATATTCCTCAACTGGTTATCAAATCCAGTGGAAGGAGAAAGACCGGCCGTTAATAAAAGATCTGTTGAACGTTTGTTATAATAGGCTATCTCACCGGTTATTCTGTTGTTTGAAAAAGCAAACTCTAATCCAAGGTCAAAGTTTTTCTGTTCTTCCCAGTGAAGGAACGGATCTCCAATATTTCCCTGGAAATAACTTGTATCGCCCATATAGTCATTAGCCCTGTTAACAAAAGCAATGTACTGGCTGGAAGGGATGTTTGAATTTCCCGTTATACCATAGCTGGTTCTTAACTTAAGAAAACTTATCCAGGGTATGTCGCGAATAAAATTTTCATCGCTCATTACCCATGCAAATGAGGCAGAAGGGAAAAAGCCATATTTATTCTCGGTTCCGAATTTGGAGGAACCATCCACACGTGCCAATAGCTGGAATGTGTACTTATTATTTAAGGTATAGTTTATACGGCCGAAATAACTGGAAAAAGATTCAGGATTATATTCTACAGGATCAAAAGAATTGGCTGCTTCCAGTGAATCGTAAACCCTGTTATAGGTTGACTTGTCTTCATAAAAAGGCTTGTTGGTGAAATAGGCAATGTTTCCAACTCCCGGAACATTTGTGGTATTCTCAAAGATCTTTTCCTGGAATTCGGTTCCCAGCATAAAATTAAACCTGTGCTTGTCGGCTACTTCCAGGTTATAAGTTGCAGTAGCATTGGCTACCCAGTTTCTTCCATCAAGGATACCTCTTCTGGCCTGGCCAGGAACATCGGTGCGGCCCAGCCAGCTGGCCGATTCGAACCTGTCTTCAATGCCACGCAAATAATCATAAGAACCGGTAGCTCTTAAAGTCAGATTAGGTATAGGATTGAAATCAATAGATAATCCACCGACAAACCTGTTATCGGTATTACGCATTTTTGTTTCATTCAGTTTTCTTACCGGGTTTGCGCCACCTGTAAAATAGCTGCCGTCGGCATTATAAATTGGATAAATGGGAAGGGCATAACTCATGGCATCGCCCAATCCGCCATCCCATGCAGCCGGAACTCTTTTATTGATGCCCCTGTTGTAAGCTGCATTGATACCAACTTTGAATTTGGGAGAAAAATTAAAATCAAAATTGGTTCTTAGGCCCAATCTTGAAAAAGAATTGTTCATGAGATAACTCTGGTTGTCGCTGAACGTAGCACCTATATATGTTTTCAAAAAACTATTTCCCTGCGACATGCTCAGGTTGTGTTCGTTGATCACCCCAGTGCGTGTTAGTTCATCCCACCAGTCGGTATTAGTATTTTGTGCATCGGCCCAGTTAACACCGCCCGGTAAAGGAGCCAG
>JAEZCV010000122.1 GCA_023429985.1 Bacteroidota bacterium
CGATAAGATGTGTAGGAAACTACGCTGATTCACAAGAACGGTGGGAGATTCCATTTGACCCTATAGGAAGGATAAACCTTCCAACTGGTAAGAGAATTAATTACTTTCTAGATAGTTTTCAAGGAAAATTAATTATTGGTATCCGTTATACAGTAAAAGCAAAAGGGTGGGTTTGTCCAGATACCTATGATTATAATAATCAAAATACAAAAGTTAGATTGATTGATGCACTAAAAAAAATGGGCTTTAGAAAAAACCAGAAGGTTGTTTTATTGGTTTATGAAGAAATCAGGACTGTTGAAATTGAAATTCAGTAATAATATTTCTTTTGTATGAACTCAATTTATTGCAGAAATTAGTTAAAGCTTCTCCTGTTCCAACTCTAACTCAGGTAAAACAATAATCACTTCCTTATCCATATCATCTCCTTTCCAGTATAATTTATAATTAACCCTGGCGGTTTTTATTATGTAGTTATTATGCTCCCTGGAATCTTTGAATTTTTTGGAGAACTTCAGTATGAGCTGCCCCGAAGCATTGGCCAAACCGTCTTTGTGAAAATGTAAAATTGTTCCTGGTTGCAGATCGGATAATCTTGGTTGCACATAGTAAAAATATCCCAGGTTGATATTTTCATGCATAAGTGGAAGGTTGATATAGGCAGGTTTCTGGTATAAATTGTCGTCAGTATGAACGCTTAGATTGTCTGCAAAAATCTTGTCAAGATAATGACCATTATAATGAATGGATAAATGTTTCTTCGCTCTGGTAATGGCCACATATAAAAGTCTTTTGTCTTCATCTTTTACCGGGTTAAAGCCATCCAGCATTAAAATTACATTATCATATTCCTTTCCTTTTGATTTATGCATGGTGGACACATAAAATGTACCTCCTTTGATTCTAATAAAATCCTCCCATGCCGATTCCATTAAATAGTTTTTCCAGTCGGATTTGTATTTCCTTTCCAGATTTATTCTTTCAAAGTCTTCAATAACAGTCATGCACCAGGAAAGCTTATTACTTGCGGCAAATACTTCCGCTATTTGTTCCTTTCCGCGCTGCCAGTCATCCTGATTTATAACAGGAAGATCGTTCTCGCCGCATACCAGATCGGTGAAATAACGGAATTCATTCAGTTGGTATAATTTAAATCCATCATTGTTTTGTACAAGTCTGGTATTAAATCCCTCTCTGCTAAGCAAACCTGCTATAAGTGATGCTTCTTCATTGGTGCGTGTAAGTATGCAGGTACTTCCACTGTATTCAGATTCTGCAATTTCCTTTACTAATGGTTCAATAAGGTTATTTGACTTGTATCGTGTGATTTTAATGGTACCTGGATCCGTTTGTTCTGCAATAATTGGTTCAGTCTTTAATCTTCTTTGTATTTGATTCACCCAATGGTTAGAAAAATCAACAAGGTTTGATTTACTGCGATAGTTTTTATTGAGTTCATATTTATGAGCGCCTTCCTTTAAAAAACTTTCCATATAAGCTGAGTTGCCATCGCGAAAACTATAAATACTCTGGTCGTCATCTCCAACAATTATCAGTTTCAATTCCTCATTCTGCTCCATTAACAATCGCACCAACTCATAATCATGTTTATCCATATCCTGGGCTTCATCCAGCACCAATACGGTGCGCGTAATGCGGGATATTTCCACATCTTCCTTTCTGATCTTTTGAATTGCCTGCTGAATCACTTCTTTGGATTCTGTAAGACTTCCATTTTTTCCTAAAATGTCAAAACAAAACGAATGAAAAGTCCTGATCTCTACATAATGCGCTGCATTTCCGATTAGATCAAGCAGTCTTTTTTTAAACTCGGTTGCAGCTGCTCTCGAAAATGTAAGCATGAGTAATTGCTCACTCTTCACATCCTCTGTCAGTAAAATAGAAGCCAGTTTGTGTACCAGTACACGGGTCTTGCCGCTACCTGGTCCTGCTGCCACAACGATCCTGTTATGTTTTTTATCACTGATGATCTCCATTTGTGCGGGAGAAAGGTCACCAAATATTCTTTTAAATTTTCCCTGGCTGATGTTTCGGCGCAGCGCCTTTTTTTCTTCATCACCAAAATACTTATCCAGGAATGAATTTTCATTCAGATTAAAATAATCGCTCACAAACTGCTGTGCCTTTGCTGTATCCTCAATCATCTTCCTGGCATAAGCGCCCACAATATGTATCTGCGATGTTTTTGCTTCATAGAACTGTTTCAGCTTTGTATAGTCTGAGTCTTTGTATTGGATCCGGCTATTAGTTATCAGTTTCTGAATAGTGAGGCGGTTGTAAATGATCATAAAGCCGCCTTCTATGGTAATGGCTTCTATTCTTGATAAATACAGTAGGGCATCTTCCATGTCTTCAGTACCTGTCTCACGTTCAAATAATGTTGACTGCAACCTATATTCCTTTAACAGTTCCAGCACCGAGAATTCAATCAGCACTTCCTCCTTATCTGTTTCATCAATCTCTTGTGCTCTTTTAAACAGGTATCCCAAAATAAATCGGGCACAGAGATGCCTTTCTTCCATCTTTTTCTTCAGTTCTACTTTTTGCCGGTTTACCTGTATAGCGATATGGTTGTTAGAATAATTATAGTTTGACTTTTTGATCCAGTTCTTCACAGCCCAAAAATTGATCAGGGTCCTGATCTTTTGTGGTGAAGCATCGAGGTTTAGATTTAACGCCGCTTCATTTAATTCTTTCAAATGAATGGTGGATTCTCCTTCCTGAATTTGTGATGCCAGAAAGTTTTCAATTTGTGCAAATGTTTCCAACACCGAAAGCGATCTGTTTGATTTTTCAATGCGTTTAATAAAGGCAGTCAGATCTTTATCATCGGACAAGATCTTTTCCTCTCTCAGTATCTGTATGATTTTTATTACTTCTTCTTTTGAAATGCTCAGGTGATCTGAAATATAATCCACCCTGGATTCGGCCGGTTCTTCTGTGGAGAGCCTTTTGCTTTTACTGGAAAATAATTTCTTAATGATCCTTATAGCTTTTTCTTTTTCTCCCTCATGAAATTTATCAGAAGCATTAATTTTTTCTATGGCTTCCTGGGCGTTTTTTATAAGTATTGAACTGGCATATACACGTGGCATGTTTTGTCCACGTTTGAGGTACTCAGCCTGTTCCAAAGCTGCGATAGCCGTAGTCACCCTGGTTTCTATATCCCTGATGTTTTCGTCCCATCCGGCTTTTCTGGCGATTTCCAGAGGGGAGTTCCAGATGTTATTCCTGGTCCTTGATAATTGCTTGATCGCCTTCCAGACCTGGTTGATCTCTTTGCTATTTAGTTTTGTCTGGTTTAGCAGGAGAAAGTGTTTATCCAGATCATCTTCACTGAAAAGAACATAACAGTCTGCTGCCAGTCCTTCCTTTCTTCCAGCCCTTCCAGCTTCCTGAATATAATTTTCCAGTGAATCTGAAATATCGTAATGAATCACCATGCCCACATCGTCCTTGTCCACCCCCATACCAAAAGCCGATGTAGCCACCATAATTTGAATGGAGCCTTCGAGGAAGCCGTTTTGGTTAGCGATCTTTTCTTCTTTTTCCATTTTGCCATGAAAGGCACTGGCTGTAAAACCATCTTTACTGAGGTTTTCTGCTAGCTGACGTGCTTTCTTCGTTCTGGAAACATAAATAATGGTAGGACATGGCTTCATTTCGAGCAGTCTTCTCAGCTCGTTATATTTTTCTTCTTCAGTTTCCTTTTTGAATACCTTATAACTCAGATTTGTTCTTGAAGATGCAGAGCGAAATACTTCAAGTTTAAGGTCTAGCTTTTGGAGAAAATATTCTTTAATGTCTTCAATTACTTTTTGTTTGGCTGTTGCTGTAAAACAGGATACAGGTATTTTCTGTTGAAGTCCTTTTTTTGCCTGGAGATTCCTTATAAAATCTCCTATGTATAAATAATCCACTCTAAAGTCCTGCCCCCAGGAAGAGAAGCAATGCGCTTCATCAATTACAAACCTCGCAATCTTTCTTCCCAGCAATAATTTTTCAATGGTCACGGAGCGCAAGGATTCCGGGGAAATGTAAAGAATGGTGGCAATGGCAACATCTTTATTGGTGCCGGCAACTCTTTCAAAAGCATGTTGGCGTTCTACTGGGTCGAGCAATCCATTTATTGTGACAGCATCAGTAATGCCGTGTTTTGTTTGCAGGTTATCCACCTGGTCTTTCATGAGTGACTGGAGCGGAGAGATGATCACGGTAAGTGCCTTTTCATTTTCACCACTCATAAGCGCCGGCACCTGAAAGGTGATGGATTTGCCACCTCCAGTCGGAAAGATAGTTAAGAGGGATTTGCCATAAATGGCAGCGTTAACCGCATCTTCCTGTAGTGATTGCCCCTCGAACTTTCTGAAAGCATCGTGTTTGAAATATCTCTTCAAAGCTTTCACCGAATCAAGTCTTTCCCTGCAATAACTGCAGCCGGTAGCACAGGGTGTATTTCTTAAATCAGCTATTAATTGATTTACGCGGGGATAAGCATGCAGCACCCATGGCGGCGTAATGGAATACTGGTTGGTTACTGCAATCAGTGCGAGGCAGTATGCCAATTCTACCGGCGCTTCTTTAATATAGTTATTGATAGTGGCAGAGGAGCAAATCTTATTGAGAAAAACTGTCTTGATCAATGAAATCAAATCATCCTGAGATATTGGTTGATTAAAATCCAGGTAGTTAAAAAATCCTGCGAATTCTTTTTTATTGTGAAGAAGGTTAAAGAGTATCAGCTTATGATGCTGATTAAGTTTTTCAAATGCAGTCAGTTCATCATAAAACACCTCCCTGGATTTTTTTGAATCGTTCACAGGGTTACTAAGTTCTTCTGTGATCAACTTATCATCCTTTACCAGCCGATGGTAAGGATTAGTTGGAAAAAGGAGAGGAGAAAGATAAAGAGTATCAATGATCCTTCCTTCCCATTGATTGAATGGGATATGTTTTTCAAGATGCTTTAAATCGTGTTGATATATATTATGCCCACAGATGAAATCAAAAGGCCGGACATATTCCTGAAACTTTGTTGTTGAGTTATCATGAAAGAAGTTGCCGTTGGCATCTACTGCCCCTATGTCCAATATCGCTGTTGATTTTGGATTCACTTCCGTGTCAAAAAACAGAATGGATTTCTTAGCAGCCAATAGTTAACATAAGTTGATGGCAGCTAACTTATAATAAAATAATTATAAATGAAAGCTTTTAGGCTTCTATATGGCAGTTTTTCTCTATTGCTTTTAAGGATGCTAGATGATGGGTAAGCCAATTGAACTCAGATAATCAAAAGTATCATTGTAAAAGGAGGGGTTTCTGGTATGATCATTTTCATCTCCTTCAGGTACAACTATAACCATCCCCTGCCGTGCTCTTGTTAATAGTACCCGGTAAGCATTTTTCAAATACAATCTTCTTTCTGCTTTTTTAATATTTTGCCATTTGCTTCCGACAAAAGAAAATGTTTTCCATCCTTCTTCTGAATAACGAAAGTCGCCATCCCAAGTTATACATACCCAATCCAATTCTAAACCTTGTACCTGGAATTCGCTTACTACATCTTCCAAATAATAAGAAGAACGAATATCTTCTTTGCCATCGAGAAACCAATGAATTGGATCAACAGGCGTTTTAACATCTATTGCATATGGTTTTAATCTAATTGCCTGAGAAGAAACAACCATTCCATATCTTTCAGACCCCCTTGCCATTCGTTTTAGCCATGCTTTCGCTTTGGGTACGCTTCTGCTAAGTACAATTGGATACTTCTCTTTTATTAATTTAAAATTTGCTATGGCATCCTGGGTTTTTATGTCCAGTAAGTTCTTTACAAATAATGACAAGTGTTCGGCCCGAAATGATCGTAAGGATACAGACAAATGAAGTGAAGGATCATATTTTACAAATTGGTGATTGTTTAAGAGGTCAATCGCATTCCCAGCAGCATATTCCTGATCAGTGAGCTTATCTGATATGTAGACTTTCCATTGCGGGAAAGACCTATTTAAAGATTCTATCCATTCGCTTATTCCAGCTTCACCAGTATTAATTTCCTGCCCTCCTCCTACAAGACAAATAATGACAGCCCAAGTTTTATGCCTGTCCAAAACAGAAATTAAAAACTCTGGTTCTGATATTTTGAAACCAGGTCTTTTCTTTTTACGAAGCATGAAGTTTTCCGTTTGTTCAAGGTTCCAAGCTCGTTGCGCTTCATCGAAAATTGCCACATGTTCAATAGGTGGATTTTCATCCTGCAATACATCATCTCTAAAATGGTGAACATTCTGGATAAACAATTTTACTTCACTCATTATCTCACCCTTACGGACTTTCACACCTTTAGATCGTTCCCTTTGGTATTTGTCTCTTGCAAGAGCTTCTCTAAGTATGGCTACTAAAGGCCCATTCCCTGAAAGAAAGACAGAGTATAATTCTTTATCTCTATCTAAATGCGAAGTGGCAATGTTCAGACCCACAAGTGTTTTTCCTGCGCCTGGTACTCCTGTTACAAAGCATATAGATTTTTCGTGGTTGTTCTTGCTATTTTGAATAATCCTTTCAAGTGCGCTACTTGTTTCAAATATATTTTTGGCTTCTGCACTACTTTTTGTTATTTCTTCTACATTATGCCCATTGTATAAGGCCATTGCCGCTTCTATAATAGTCGGAGTAGGAGAATACCTGCCAAATTCCCAGGTTTCATAATCTATTTTATCTCCTTCAGCAAATTCTATAATATGAGACATTATCGATCCTAATTCCTTGGTATTCGATTTTATTGGGTGCAGAACATTATCATTATATGCGATTGGAGAAATTACAGGCAAATAAACTTCTGCATTTGTTGCTATTAAAATAGGTGCAATAAGATGATCGTGACTTGTTTCATGAAAATTTTTCAAGTCTAAAGCATAATCCAGCACCTGATCCAATGCACTATTAAGAAATTCTTTCTCGCCCACCTTAAATTCTAATACAAATATTACATTTGAGGTAACAACAACTGTATCTATTCGCTTACCCATTCTGGGAACTGAATATTCAAAAAATAACTTCCCAGTATAAGGTTCCAGAACTTTCTGGAGAATTACAATTTGGTCTTTCCAGGCATGCATTTGAGTCTGCTCTAAAGCATATTCATTAGCCTTAGCTAGAATACCCATTATTTCATCTGGAGACCCAGATAGAAAAGATTCTATAGAAGAAGAGAAATAAAATCGGCTCATTATATTAATTAAATATAATGGTTTCTTTAAAGGATAAAAAGAAGAATCAAGTTTAGAGAAATGGACTATTTTAATAAGTTAATAAGGAAAAATGCTTGTTTCCTTAGAACAGTTCATTACCTGTGATATAATCTTCAAAAATTTGTCTTCCATCAATGAAACAACACATAAAAACTCCCTTCCCTGATCTGTATCATATTTCCTGAGGTTACTTCAGCATCCTGGTAATATTCGCCTTCGAATGTTCCCCGTATGCTTTGTTCATTTATTTCGGTGATATTAAGTTTAAATGGCTTGGCGAGGGGAATGTTCTCCTATACACTGCTTTCTGCCAGGCTTTGGCCGGCTTCGAAGGAAGTGTTTCCAAATAAATGAGTGGTAAGGAGAGTATGATTTGTTGAATTATCCTGGTACTGACCAGTTGAAATATTTGCATTACCGGGAAAATTATTAAGATAGATTCCTAAATATTCAGTTGGAATAGATGCAATTGAATGCGCACCATTTATCTGGAGTTCTACAAATCCATTTACAGTATCCCTGTGTGCCATCACGTGGCCCGTATAGTTTACCATTGTTCCGTTCTTTTCAAATCGTAAATAATAATCTGTGTCCTGGGTTTCTTCTGTGCTCTTGGTGCAGGAAAAGAATAAAACTGAAATGAAGATGGTGATAAGACTTAGTGTTTTCATTTGGTAGACTTAAATGATCAATATTTTTTACAATGTGCAAATCCGTTTTTTAAAAAAGGAGTAATGATACTTTCTGGTTTGAGAGTTCAAAAGAACACAATCTTTTTTTATAGAACGCAGATGACGCAGATTTGCCAGATTGACGCTGATAAGAACAATAGAACGCAGATGACGCAGATTGGCCCGATTGACGCTGATAAGATCAATAGAACGCAGATGACGCAGATTGGCCAGATTGACGCTGATTTTTTCCCGTTTATCAGCATTGTCTATGCTTTCCGGCAATCCAAATCTATTTCTTAATAAATCGAGCACAGATGAAGGGAATAGGAATACAAAGACATTTATCTGCGTTCATCTGGCCAATCCGTGTCATCTGCATTCTATAAAATAGTAGTTTATCTACTCGCCAACTTTTGAAGCAATTCCCTTGCTATATCAACTTCCAGGTCTGCTTGTTTTGCCAGAGCTTCTATGTCCGGTTGTATTCCATCATTTATAAAAGGCATTGCTAACTGCATGAAGGCATTCAACTTTTCTATCATAATGGCATCTTCGGGTGAAAGGTTTACATTAAACATATAAGAATAAGGATCGATTTCAATTTCACGCTTCAGAATGCGTTTCATGGTTGTTAGTAAAGAAGGATGAATGCGGATGTCGGGCGATAAGGGTATACTGTACCCACTTTGGTTAAGTAAATTGGCCATTTGGTGATAGCCTTTATCGGTAAGTGCAGTGAGTAAAATATTGCTGTTATCTTCTTCATAATAGGCTGCTGCAAAATGGGGCGATCCGCTCCATTGATCATGAGTCAACTTAAATACGCCTTCCATATATTCAATTTTGAAAAGCTTTTTGAGCTCCTGCATATTAAAATCAACTGCCGCCACTTCAGATGCTATCTGCACTACCTCTATGCCTTCCGACATTATTATTGGAAAGTCCGATCCATAAGCAAGAGTCATATAGGGTATGGGATTTTCCTCAACATCATTTAACAGGTCGTCCTCCGATTCTATGGAATGATTGAGCTCTGTTGCGAAAAAATATATATCATCTTCATCAAAGCTTTGATAGCCATTGATTGGACCGAAGGTTTGCCAGCATTCTCCATTGAATGCGATTAAACTAAACCAAAGGTTCACGGGCCTGTCCTCTAAGGTGCGTGTAACGGCCGGCGAGTATAAAAGAAACCTTTCACCGGTAAATACATCTTCCATTTCATAAAAATCAGGAGAGGGATGGGCAACGATGTTGCTGAAACTAAAGCGCCATGGCCATCCGGATTGTTGTACCAGGAAGTTCTGTTGTTCCGGTTCCAGGTTTTTTATGGCTGCATGGTTAAGGTATTTTTTTATCAGTCCATCTTTTTTGAATATCCTGTGGGCAATGTATTGCGATTTGATCATGCGCGCCCAGGAGGCCGGCATTTCTTTCTGCACTGCTTTATATCGTTGAATTCTATTATCGAACTCCCTGTCAACTTTGTCGCGTTGGGCTGCGTAGTATATCAGAAATTCATCTATCACGGGTATGCTGATGGATGATTGTTGTTGGCAGAGTGTTTTTAACTGGTTAAAATCTTTCATTTGTGTTATTATTTCCCTCCTGGCTATAAATGCAAAAAAACACATCTTTTTTTATAGAACGCAGATGAAGCAGATTGGCCAGATTAACACTGATTGATTCAAATGTTTATCAGTATGACCTATGTTTTCAACGATCCATTTCTGCTCCTTAATAAATTGATCACAAAAGACAGAGATTGGGAATTCAAGGGTAGTTATCTGCGCTCATCTGGCCCATCTGTTTCATCTGCGTTCTATCAAGGCGCGTTTATCCATCACCCTAAATCTTCTTCATCCCCCATCTCTGCCTTAATTGTTCCATTTATTTCGGTTACGCTATCATTGCTTTCCAGCGCTTCTACATTCCTTAGCTTTCTTTCAATGGCCTTGGTACGTTTGCCTACAACATCTCCCAACTGGTTCAGTCCTGTTTCTATATTCTTTTGTGCTTTTTCAAGTAGTCCGCCGAACAGTCCGAACTCTTTTTTCACCGCTCCAAGTATCTGCCATACTTCGCTGCTGCGCTTTTGAATGGCCAGGGTGCGGAAGCCCATTTGCAGGGAATTTAAAATTACGGCCAGCGTGGTGGGACCTGTAATGATCACTTTGCAGTCTCTTTGTATCTCTTCCAGCAATGATGCTTTACGCACCACTTCTGCAAACAGTCCTTCAAATGGCAGGAACATGATGCCGAAGTTGGTGGTGTTGGGTGCATCTATATATTTTTCGCAGATGTCCTTTGCCATTTTGCGGATCACGGCTTCCAGTTGTTTCTGGGCTGCTTCAATGGCCGGTGCATCGCCATGATCGTAGGCCTGCTGCAAGTATTCATAAGCATCTTTTGGAAACTTAGCATCAATAGGCAGCCATACATGTTCGCGGTCGCCTTCCTTGTTGGGAAATTTCACGGCAAACTCCACGCGCTCATTACTTCCCAACTTTGTTATTACATTGGCTTCGTATTGTTCGGGTGCAAGGATATTTTCCAGCAACATCTGCAACTGCACTTCGCCAAAGCCACCACGCATCTTTACATTCGATAACACTCTTTTCAATCCGCCTACATCCTGCGCCAGCG
>JAEZCV010000227.1 GCA_023429985.1 Bacteroidota bacterium
AATCGGCCAAGCAGGGATTGAACATTGATTTAATACTTGAAAAAATATTGCTGGAGGCAGAACTGCTTGAACTGAAGGCGAATCCAAAACGTGAAGCCAATGGTACCATTATCGAAGCCACACTCGATAAAGGTCGCGGTTACGTAGCAACCGTTCTTGTGCAGAACGGAACATTAAAAGCAGGTGATCTTGTGGTGAGTGGTCAACATTATGGTCGTGTGAAAGCAATGATGAATGAAAGAAATAAGCGTGTTGATTCAGCGCCTCCTTCCACTCCTGTTTTGATCCTTGGTTTGAATGGAGCACCGCAGGCCGGTGAAACCTTTAAAGTTTACCAGGAAGAAAGTGAAGCAAAAGACATCGCCAACCGTCGTGCACAGATCCTGCGCGAGCAGGGCATGAGGGCCAAAAAGCATATTACACTTGATGAGATCGGGCGTCGTTTGGCACTCGGCAACTTTAAAGAACTTAAGGTTATCATTAAAGGTGACGTGGATGGTTCTGTAGAAGCACTTTCCGATTCATTGCAGAAACTATCTACCCCTGAGATCCTCGTGAACGTGATACATAAGGGTGTTGGACAGATCAATGAAAGTGACGTAGTACTTGCGGAAGCTTCCGATGCAGTGATCATTGGT
Organism: Bacteroidota bacterium; assembly: GCA_023429985.1. Taxonomy (GTDB): domain Bacteria; phylum Bacteroidota; class Bacteroidia; order Chitinophagales; family Chitinophagaceae; genus Flavisolibacter. The sequence goes on from JAEZCV010000227.1 coordinate 639, forward strand.
TTTAACGTGCGTCCATCCCTGCAGGCAAACCGCCTGGCCGATGGAGCGGGAATCGAGATCAAAACATATTCCATCATCTACAATGCCATTGAAGAGATCAAGAGTGCAATGGAAGGAATGCTGGAACCCAAGATCCAGGAAAAGATCATGGCCAATGTGGAGGTGCGCGAAGTGTTCAAATTTGATAAGGCTACCGTTGCCGGTTGTTATGTTCTTGAAGGAAGGATCAAAAAAGATCACAAGATCCGCGTGATTCGCGATGGTATTGTGGTTTACCCAGGCGCAGGCGGAAACGCAGAACTGGCTTCCCTCAAGCGTTTCAAGGACGATGTGAAGGATGTGCAGATGGGTATGGAATGCGGGCTTACCATTAAGAACTATAATGATATTAAAGTAGGCGATATTGTTGAAGCTTACGAAGAAGAAGAGGTAAAAAGAACCTTATAAAACTAAGGCCCATTACTCTCTATTTATCGCTCAAACTTTTGTTAATCCCCCGTTTTCTGCGGGGGATTCTTATTGGATAGGTTATTTTTGACAACATTTGTTTCATTTATGAAGAAGCTCGTCCTGGCATTTGTATCAATACTGTTCATTTCCCTGGCCTCCTTTGCCCAGCCGCAAAAGATTGTTGCAGATAAAATTGTTGGCATTGTAGGTGATAAGATCATCCTGCTTTCCGATATAAGTAATGCCCTTATTGATATACAGCGCCAGGGTGGAAATGTTCCTCCCAATGCTGAATGCCAGGTGATGGAACAGGCACTTGTGTCGAAAGTGCTGATGCTTTCTGCCCTACGCGATTCATTGCCTGTTGATGAAGAAGAAGTGGAAGCAGAACTCGACCAGCGTATCCGCTATTTCATAAGTGTATATGGAACAAAAGAACAGTTGGAAGCTATTGCAGGTAAAACAATTTACCAGATCAAGGACGATGCAAGAGAATCGGTACGTGAAAACAAACTGGCCCAGGCCATGCAACGTAAGGTGGTGAACAATGTAAAGATCACTCCGGCCGAAGTAAAAGTTTTTTTTGACAGGATTCCTCAGGACAGTCTTCCGTTTTTTGAATCAGAGGTTGAGATCGGGCAGATCGTAGTTTATCCAAAAGCTTCTTACGATATGGAGAAGTATGTAATGGATGAACTGGCCAATTATAAAAGGCAGGTTGAATCCGGTATGATCACTTTTCCCATGGCTGCAAAAAAATATTCCGAAGACCCGGGTTCAAAAGATCGCGATGGACAATACCAGATCAACAGAAATGAAAAGCATTGGGATCCTGACTGGCTTCGTGAAGCATTTCGTTTGAAAGAAGGTGAAATATCGAATGTTGTAAAAACCAGGTTCGGATATCACATTCTTCAAATGGTTCAACGCAATGGTGATGATGCAATTGTTCGCCATATTTTAAGAATTCCTCCTATTACGGAAGACGAAACAAGGGATGCTGTAGCAAAGCTTGATTCTATTCGCGCAAAGATCATCGCAGGAACCATGGACTTTAATGCAGCAGCAGGTAAGTATACCGAGGACGAACAAGCGAAATTTGCCGGTCCTTTTATCATCAGTGGTGATGGCGATACCTATAACCTGATTGATGAACTGGATAAATCAATTGTGGCACAGCTTGATAAATTAAAGATCGGTGATATTTCTCAACCCCTTCCGTTTACCGATGAAAGAGGTAAGCCTGGTGTAAGGATCCTGTATTTGAGATCAAAAACAGATCCCCATCGGTTGAATTTGAAAGATGATTATAACAAGATCGCGCAATCGGCACTCGAAGAAAAAAAATATAAAGCGCTTGAAAAATGGTTGCTCACTACCATTCCAACTTACTATATAATGGTAGATCCCGAGGGAGCTGAATGTCCTCAGATGCAAAAATGGATTGATGCAGAAAAAGATTACGCATCATTAAAATAATTTTTGAATTTTCTAAAGGTTTTCCTGTAATTATTTCAATAAGGTTCTTAAATTGCTGCACCTCTTAATGGGGTTGCCTATTTTCGGCGCATATTTGTCTCGTGTAGCCAACATCCACCAGCAATTCTACCCAGGAAACTATACAAAACCTCCATTCCTATACGTATCAGCACCTTGCTGGTAAAGGAGATGTAAAATTTTTTGGTCCCGATTGCACTTGCAGGCGGGACTATTTCCTTTTTTTTGGTTTAGAGTTTAGTTGATTAGTCGTTTAGCCGTTTAGTACTGCTTCTCCCACCTTAAAACTTCTTCCACGTTCTCCTTTTCCTGCTAACAATTCGATAGTGAAAATTTGAGATTGCTTCGGTTTCCACTACTCACCATTCACCACCTGCCTGCCGGCAGGCAGGTTCACCACTATTCACCATCAAGTCCTACCTTTGCGGCTTCTCATGAGTGATTCAATAAAACATGAATGCGGACTTGCTTTCTTACGATTACGCAAGCCCTTTTCTCACTACCAGCAGAAATATGGTTCCGTGCTTTGGGGACTGAACAGACTTTACCTCCTAATGGAAAAGCAGCATAACCGCGGCCAGGACGGTGCGGGAGTTGCCTCCGTAAAACTAAATGTGGAGCCGGGTTATCCATTTCTTTCCCGTAAAAGGAGTAGTGAAAGCCAGCCTATTGCTGATATTTTTAAGCAGCTGGGTGAAGAATTTAAAGAATTACAGAAATTCAATCCCGAGATAGGAAAATACCCCGGATTAATGAAAGGACACCTTTCTTTTCTTGGTGAATTACTTCTTGGACATCTTCGCTATGGAACACAGGGAAAGAACAATGTTGAATTCTGCCATCCCTTTATTAAAAGACATACCATTCCAGCGCGCAATCTTGCTCTTGCAGGAAATTTTAATCTCGTGAATACGGATGAATTATTTGAATTCGTAAACATGGAGGCAGGAAGTTTTCAAAAGCAAAGCGACCTTGCTGCTATGATGGAAGTGATTTACCACTTTCTGGTGGAAGCCGATGAAAAGAACCCCGGTGATACGGATATAGCCACTGTTTTGAGAAAAGCTGTTCCGCTGTTTGATGGAGGATTTCATGTTGGCGGACTTACCGGAAATGGTGTTGGTTTTGTTTTCAGGGATGCACATGGAATCAGGCCTTCTTATTATTATGTAAATGATGAAATAGTAGTGGCTGCCTCGGAAAGAGCTGCCATCCGAACTGCTTTCAATATTGGCGAAAATGAAGTGCGTGAACTCATGCCCGGAATGGCATTGATCGTTCAGGAAAATGGAAGTGTTTCAATGGAGCAAATCGTTGAGCCCAAAGAAAGAAGGGCATGCAGCTTTGAAAGAATTTATTTTTCAAGAGGAAGTGATGAAAAGATCTATCGCGAACGTCAGCGGCTGGGTTATAACCTGAGTAAACAGGTTTTGGAAACAATTGATTTTGATTTGAAGAATACTATTTTTTCTTTTATTCCTAACACTGCTGAAGTTGCATTTTACGGGCTGGTGAAAGGTTGCGATGATTACCTGAACCAGATAAAGGTTGACAGGATCAGTTCCTGGGGAAACGATGTTGATCCGGAGAAATTGCATGAAATGATCAACCGGAAAGTGCGCATGGAAAAGATCGCCATTAAAGACGTTAAGATGCGCACCTTCATTACCGAAGACGTGAACCGCAATGAAATGGTGCAGCACGTTTACGACATCACTTATGGTACGGTGAGAAAGGATATTGATACACTTGTTGTTATTGATGATTCAATTGTAAGAGGTACCACGCTGAGAGAAAGCATCATAAGGATGTTATCGAGGCTGGAACCTAAACGCATCATTGTTGTTTCTTCTTCACCCCAAATTCGCTATCCCGATTGCTATGGTATTGACATGAGTAAGCTCGGCGATTTTATTGCTTTTAATGCTGCCGTTAAACTTTTACAGGAATCAGGTAGAGAAGGGTTGTTAACTGAATTATACAACGAATGCAAACAACTTCATGAGAGCGATCAACTTCATACAGTAAACGTTGTTCAGCAATTGTATAAATCTTTTTCAAACGAAGAGATCACCAATAAGATCGCGCAACTGGTTACGCCTCCGGATGTTAAGATCCCGGTGCAAATGATCTTTCAAACCATTGAATCACTTCACGAAGCTTGTCCGAATAATTTAGGCGACTGGTATTTTACGGGCAACTATCCAACAGCGGGTGGTAACCGCGTGGTGAATACCGCGTTTATAAATTATATGGAGAAGAACAATACGAGGGGATATTAGGGGTGAATGGTGAACCTGCCTGCCGGCAGGCAGGTAGTGAATAGTGAATGGTAAGTGCTTCGCGTCATGCGTCATTACAAGGCGTAGTCGATGTCATTGCGAGGCGTAGCCGAAGCAACACATCAAGGTAGATTGCTTCGTCGCTCCTAACGTCGCTCCTCGCAATGACGCAACGACTCATTGCGAGGCGCAGCGTCATTGTGAGGCGTGCCCCGCGTCATTGCGAGGCGAAGCCGAAGCAATCTCATTTTTAAAATAGCAAGCAATTAAACTTTGAACCCTTAGTTCTTTAATGCATTCACTTTAATTACAAATCATGAAAACACTACTACTCATACGTCATGCAAAAAGCAGTTGGGATTCGCCGGGGCTTTCCGATTTTGACAGGCCATTGAACGAAAGAGGAAAAAAGGATGCACCTGAAATGGCAGAAAGATTAAAAGATAAAAAGATCGCGATCGATCATTTTATTTCGAGTCCCGCAAAGCGTGCAAGAAGAACCGCCCGTGCATTTGCAGAAGTTTATGATGTAAAAAAAGATAAGATCGAAATGGTGGAAGAATTATATATGGCTGATACTTCTGCCTTTTTAAAAACGGTTCAGTCGGCAGATGATAAACACGATACAATTGCCTTGTTCTCCCACAATCCCGGCATAACCGAATTTGCCAATTCTTTAAGCAGCGTAACAACAGATAACATGCCTACCTGCAGCATATTTGCGGTGCAGGCAGATATAAAAAGCTGGAAAGATTTTGAAGCAGCCGTGAAGAAGTTTTTATTTTTCGATTATCCTAAAAAGCCTGCCATCTGATTCAACGCAGTTTCTTTTTATAATTCACAAAAAATACACCTGCACAGATCAGCAGTCCAGCCGCAAGTTTCTCCCATGTAAGTCTTTCGCCTAACATGATCATTGCAATGATTACAGCAAAAACAGGCTGCGTGTAAATATATGAGCCCGTGATGCCTGCTCCTAAATGTTGTATTCCATAAGCATTAAATAAATAGGCAAGAAAGGTTCCAAACAGTACAATTATTCCAAGTGAAAGAAAATGCTGCCATTCGAATAACTGCCATTTGATTTCTACGGTTTCGGTCCAGGCAAATGGAAGGATCATGATGAGCCCTAAAGTAAATATCCATCTTGTTACATGCAATGGCGAATAATCTTTCATTAAAGGTTTCACCAGAATAAAATATACGGCGTAAGAAATGGCGTTGATGATAATAAGGATATCGCCCCATAAATAATCGCTGGCTTCCTGCCCCGCCTCTTTCTGCAGAACAAGAAATGTTGCTCCACCAATACCAAGTGCCAGTCCAAGTGCTTTGTTGTATGAAAAGTTTTCTTTCAGTACCCATAAAGCAAACAGGGTTACCAGGATTGGTGTTACAAGCATCAGCAAAGAAGCATGTATGGTTGAGGTAAGTGTAAGTCCTTTTAAAAAAAGCATTTGATTTAAGGCAACGCCAGTTAATGCACAAAGAAGAAATCGTCCAATGTCTTTCTTTTTAATTCCGGCCTTTTTATTACTTCCCAGCCATGCACCCCAGAATAATAGTAAGCTTAGTCCTACCCTTAATACATTTAATCCAAAAGGTTTTACAAGTGAAGGAGAAATGATTTTGATCAGGCTGAAGTTTGCAGCGAAAAACAAATTGGTGCCTATAACAGCAAGATGGGCCCTGGTGGTAGTTCTCATGAAAGTTGTTGCTTCTTTTTCTTTGCTTTTTTTACATCATCAATAAATTTCATTATTGCATTTTGTGCAGGCTCATTTGAAACATGTCCGGGTAGTTTATAATTAAAACTGATTGCCAGGTCAATGGCCTGTTTAAGTCTGAATTTTTCCTGTGCTATGCACAATGCAAAATTGTTTCTCATTAAATGATCTGCAAGATATTCCTGTTCTGGTTGTCCGGGAGTGGGAACAAGAATACTTTTTTTCTTAAGATGATAGAGATCCATCACCGTGCTATAGCCGCTTCTTGCAATAACATATGAAGCCTTCAGCATTTTTTCTTCCAGCTCATTTGCAGGAAGATGGTCATGAACCTCAATATTTGATGGAACCCGAATTTGTTCTGCACTTCCGGGTATGCCACGAACAAGGATGATCTTATTTTTGATATTTCCTGTTTCTTTCAATATGATTTTTTCAAAAGAGGTTCGTGCAGGTTCGGGACCCGATAAACTAATGAGAATATAATTTTCATCATTTGATTCTTTATATGCAAACCGCGAAACGGGGTTGATATATTCAATCGGAATTTCAGGATGGTATTCGGGATGCGAAAGTTTGCCCGCAAGGTTATAACTGCCTTCCAGATCGGGCACCCAGCAACTGTGAAATTTTTCTATGTAGGAATAATTCAGCTTTTGCAAAATATTTCCTGCTATTGATCCGAGCGGTGTTTTTATATATAACTGGTGCGTAATAAATACCGATGGAATGGAGGAATGATAAAGCCCATACCTGTTATCAGAAATAATGCCGTCGAAACCAAATTCCTGAGCAGCATTTTCAAGCCAAAACTGCTCTTCTTTAATAGCATTGAGTATTTGAGGAACCTGCGAAGCGATAGTGAAAGGCATTTTCCATTTGCGGCCGGAATAACGGATCCTGTAACCTTTTAGCTCTATGAAATCTTCCTTAGGAAATTCCCTGAGCAAAAGTTTTTTAATCTTGCTTTCAGCCGCAATAATTACATGACAATTATTAATAATAAGCAGGCGGATCAAGGGAATGCAGCGGGTTGCATGCCCCAGTCCCCAGTCGAGTGGGGCCACCAAAATGCGGGGTTTTTCGCTGTATTCCATGCCTGCCATTATTTTTTTTACTTTTTTACCGGAATGATAATAAATTGGGTGTAAAATAGTTTAATTTAGAAATCACTACTTATGAAAAAACTGATTTACATGGCATTGTTCTTGACTGCACTTTCTATAGCAGGGTGTAGCAAAAATTATTATTCCGGCGGCGGAAAAAGCAGTAAAAACTGTGGCTGCCCAGGTTCAAAAGGAATTTAAATATTCTTGTGATGAAAAATTATAACAGGGACTTGCTATTGCTTTACAACGTTGATGTGTACAGTGAAGATCTGTTGCAGCACCAGGTGGAGTGTCTTCACCAGATACTGGTTGATGTGGAGTCAAATGAAATATTTTGTAAAGCACATGAACTTGCAACACGAAATAAAATTACCAGCAAAGCCAAGTCTATTCTTAAATCCATTTCATACGCACAACTCAAGCCTTTTCACTTCCTGATCAATAAAAATTAAACTGATAATTTTTGAAGTGCCGCTTCCAGTTGTTGAAGCATCTCATCTATCTCTTCCTTTTTACACGTACCTACACTTAACCTGTACCAGTTCGAATTCTTATCGGCTCCAAAAGCATAGAAAGGTACAATTGCCAGGCTTGCCTCCTGCAATAAATAAGATGTTACTTCCTGTTGGGTTTCCAGAATTTTTCCCGATGAAGTTTTCTTCCCTTTAAGATTAACCTGGATGGTGAGATATATGGCGGCTTCAGGAGCCACTGCATCAACAGCATAACCTTTTTCTTTCAACCCAATAAATCCATTATATATTCTTCTTAATCTTTCTTCAAGTTCAGATTTAAAATTTTGCAGGAAGTTTTCAATCGCATTTTTGTCAGCTAAAAATTTTGTAAGCGCTTTTTGTTCTGCCATGGGTGCCCAGGCTCCTACATGCGATAATATTGCTTTCATTTTGTTGAGTATAACAGCTGGCCCCATGCTCCATCCTACCCTAACACCTGTTGCCGCATATACTTTACTGACTGCATCAATAAAAATAGTGTAATCACGCATTTCCTGATTTAATGAAACAGGGTTGTAATGTTCAATTCCGTTATAGGTAAGGTGCCAGTACATCTGGTCGAACATTACATAAAGTTTTTTCCTGTCTTCACCTCTCGATTTATTTTCATTTACAATCAAAGCGCAAATTTCTTCCAGGTCTTTTTTCTTAAAAGTGGTTCCTGTAGGATTTTGCGGTGAACACAGCGCAAGGAAAACAGCATCTTTAATATGAGGTTTAAGATCTTCGGCTGTTAACATGAAATTGTTTTCGGCACGGGCTTCCACAAAAACATGTTCTCCTTCAACAAAGTGCGCATAGTGATTATTATTCCATGAAGGTACCGGGTAGATGATCTTATCGCCTTTGTCGCAAATGGCACGAAACAATCCATAAATCAAAGGCCTTCCACCCGACCCAATTAAAATTTCATCGGTATTGTAATCAAGCCCCTGGTATTCCTTTGTAAACCTGCTGATAGCCTGCCTTAGCTCAAGGCTGCCTTCGCCCGGAGGATAGTTAGTAAATCTATTACGGTATGCTTCCACTATCTCATCTTCAAAAGCTTTTGGGATAGGAAAGATCTGTGGATCAAAATCGCCCACTGTAAAATTAAATATGCGTTCACCTTTCCTGATCCTGTCCCTGATATCTCCTCCCAGTTTTACGATCTCGGATCCTATCAGTGTTTCTGATAAATGCGATAATTTCATTGGCCTCGATTTCAGCAAATGTAATGGTTTGATACTTTTAACCGGAACTCATAAAGTCCTTATCATAAAATTGACATGAAAAATATTATGGAATAACAGCGCAAGCGTTTCTTATACTTAAACCATTTATGAGAAAGATTTTTTTCGCCGTCTTATTTTTAGGTATTACAGGATTAACTATTGCACAGGTAAATAAATTGCAACCTTCGAAAGAGGAGACCCCCAACCTAAAAATCATTCATCCTCCATTACCACCCGAACCGCCGAAACCACCTTCACCTCCGGAATTTTCAAATCCACCTGAACCACCTGAACCACCAGCACCACCACTTCCTCCTTCTGCTCCGGTTGATGTTTAATGTATTGCGCCTGAATTGAAACATAAAAAAGCCCCGAAAATCGGGGCTTTAGTAATTATGAAATGTATCATTAAAAGGTCTTTTTAGGTTCCGGTGTTTTTGAATTTTCCGGGTATAAAACGGCTTTAATATAATTATCCATTTTCAGGAATTTCTGTGCTGCTTTTTTAAGATCCGCTACCGTAATAGCATCCACTTTCTTTTCATAATCCAAAATATTTTCAGGATCTGAACCATTAATAAACGACTGGGAAAGATGATTCAACCAGTAATCATTATCCTGTATCCTGGTGCGGTATTGCTTTTTCAAAGTTTCTTTAACCTTGTCCAGGTCTGTCTGGCTAACACCTTTTTCCTGTGCATTTTTTATGATATCCAGCAAAGCTTTTGAAAGTTTTTCAACGCTTTCAGGGCCGGTAGGAATATTTGCAGAAATGGCATAATGTACATAGGGTCGTTTTTGAATGGAACCATTTAGTCCACCACTATACATTCCCCCAAGCTCTTCTCTTAGTTTTTCTATGATGGTAATATTCAAAACATCAATTAAAGCTTTAAATGCCATACTTTCTTCCCTGCTATAGGTTGTTTCGCCAGACCAGTAAAAAGTGATCAGGCTTTTTTCATCCTTACCTTTTTTAATGTTGGCTTCAACAACTCCTTTTACGGGACGAATACCATTATCCTTAAAGTTGTTTTCTACAGGCTTGGCAGGTAATGATCCAAGGTATTGTTCAAGTAAGGGAAGCATTTTTTCTTTGTCGATGTTTCCAACAAAAGTGAAGTGCATGCCATAGGCATTGCCAAAAACCTGCTGGTAGATCTTCATGGCCTTATCCAGGTCCAGGTTAGTGAATTCGGCTTCAGTAGGAACTGCAGTCATCCAGGGATTGTTATTGTAAATGATCTTTACAAGAGTATCCTGGTAAAACACCTGCGGGTTGCCTTTAATAAACTGTAGCATGCCAGTGTTTTTGGTGATCATTGATTTAAACAATGCTTCATCCTTTCTTGGCTGTGTGAAATAAAGATTTACAAGTTGAAGAAAGGTCTCAAAGTCCTTTACACTGCTGCTGCCTTGAATACCTTCTTCGTGTTCATTAATATAAGGCATGGCATCAACCGTTTTTCCTGAAAGGAATTTTTCAAGGTCGGTTGGACTCATATCTTTCACACCCATTTCCTGCACAATCTGCGTAGCATATTTTGCATTGTCTTTTTCTTCCAGGGAAAATTTATGAAAACCACCTAAACGCCATGCATCCATCAATACCTGGTCGTTTTTGAAATTGGTTGGTTTCAGGGTTATGGTAACGCCATTGCTCAGGGTAAGATTTACAGTTTGCAATTTTGTATTAACGGATTCTTTAACCACCTTACCGGCTGTTGGAGCTACATCCATTAAGCTTGCAGCAACCGCTTTTTCCTCGTAAGGAGTAACGGGTTGTTTTGCGGCAGCAATCATATCGGTGAGTAATTCCGATTCGGAAGGAAGTTCTTCTTTTTTGGCACCGGGTGCTAATAACATGGCAAATGCGGCATCCGTTCCAGGAAGGGATTTAGCCATGGCATTTATTTCATCAACAGAAATTTTAGGTAATTCCTGCTTAATGAACTCATACCTGTTTTCAATTCCGGGAACAGGTTCGCCGGAAAGAAAATGATTTAAATAACCCTGTACCAGCTGGGCCGATTGTGATTTATCTTTTTCATTAAAAGAACGTTCGGTATTGTTCATCAAAGCAGATTTTGCCCTTTCAATTTCACCGGGAAGAAAACCAAACTTTCTTGCTCTTTCTGCTTCAGCAACCAGCGCATCCATAGCTTCTTTGGCAGTGTTCTTTCCCAGGATGGCTGCAAAATAAAATGCATCATACCCTCTTATGAATGATTCCTGTCCTGCAAATCCCATAACAAAAGGAGGCTGTTCCTTTTTGGTTAGTTCCTGCAAACGCTGGTTGATTAAAGTATTTACCAGTTCTTCTACCAGTTTTTCACGGTAATCTTTCCATGTGGAAGTTTTTTTAGCTGGACGAATAGAACTGATCACCTGCAACATGGTAGATGGATTTTCATCATCCGTTACTACAATGGCTTCAGGTTTTAATCTTGGTTTTATAGGAATGATCGAAGGACGTTCTTTAGCATTTGCCGGGTTTTTATAAGAACCAAAATGCTTTTGAATTTTCTTTTCCATTTCCACCGGGTCTATATCACCTACAACAATCACTGCCATTTGATTGGGGCGATACCATGTTTTATAAAAACGCTCCAGGGTAGCATAGGAAAAATGTTGCAGAACAGAATCGCTTCCAATGGGAAGACGCTCGGCGTATAGTGAACCATTGAACAGTTTTGGAAAATATTGACGCAACATTCTCTGGCCGGCACCTTTACTTAAACGACTTTCTTCCAAAACCACTCCGCGTTCTTTATCGATCTCGGATTTGTCAAGAAGATTATTAAATGCCCAGTCTTCCAAAACTAGAAATCCTTTATCTACTACTTCCGGATCCTCGGTTGAGATGGGAAGAATATAAACTGTTTCATCAAAACCAGTATACGCGTTCAGGTCGGCGCCAAATTTCACACCTACCTTTTGTAAATAATCTACCAGTTCATTTTTTGGAAAATTCTTGGAACCGTTAAAGTTCATGTGTTCCATGAAATGCGCAAGTCCACGCTGATCCTGGTCTTCAAGAACAGAACCCACATTAATGGCAAGTCGCAGTTCCACCTTTTTTTCAGGCCTGGCATTTTTGCGTATGTAATAAGTAAGGCCATTTGACAGTTTTCCAATTTTTACATTAGGATCCATGGGTATTTTCTGATCCAGTTGTATTTGCGAAATGGCTGGTGTGCAGACCAACATGGCCAGCAGGAAATAACATAAGTTGAGCATTCTTTTCATATACACTATTTGAGGAGCGTAAATATAGAAGAAAACGGTTATCTATCATGGGATAAAACCCAATATTTTGATGTTTTTTACATGTGGTTGTACTGATGTTTAGTTTGATAGGTTTCCTGTCTGAACGGCAACACGGTTTTCATTTTCAACGTAGAAATCACCCAATAGATAAATTATTTAATCCGTTTTGGCCGTGCATAAAATCTGTAATTCATAGTTTTTTTCCTTTCTGATAGCCTTGTGACCCGGATAGCTTTGTTTTCTAAACAAATAGGTCTAATTAAAATCAACCAAAATGAAAAAGATATTTATTATTACCGCTGTTGCCCTATCCTTTGCTGCCCGGGGCCAGCATCTTCCCGGTTTTTCAACTACCTCTGTTTTTCAAAAGAATTGCGGAAGTTTTAATGCTGAATTGTTGAACAACTGGCATAATGAATTTTTAGACCATGTTTTTTATGGGGTTCAGGAATTGCAGCTTTGTATGAATTCGGCCTCATTTTATAATGGAGTGAATGCATTAAGCAGGCAATTTTTGCAGGATAAGGGGATTATTTTATCCGAAGCTTTTTTGTTTGATAATGATATTGAAACTTACATCAGGGAAATTTCCGACATAGATCTTTGCAAACTAAAAGCCGGGGCACTGGCATCCGAAATAATTTGCCGTTTAAAAAAGCTGATGAAAGATTACAGTGATGATCAACTTATGGCTGACGAATTTGAAGAAAGGGTGGAGGAACTTCTGAGTAAGGCAGAAGCAGTTGAAAATCAAATTGAAAAAATTGCCGTGAAATCGGCCCTGGTGATTGCAGCAGGTTCAACCAGGTACTGGGAAGCTATGGCTATAAAGTATAATGAAAGGCTTTCGGCTATTTGTAAGGCAGGTGCTGCAGGGAGGGCCTCTATTTCGGGGTTTGCCAACAGATCTGCCAGCCCATTTATATATACCGGATTTAATGTAGGTTCAGTAAAGGCTGATTTCAATCCTCCTGGCAAAGAAATAATAGGGAGGATGGTTGTTTCAGATGCGGTGGGTGCCTTCCAGGGAGCTGTTTTTGGAGGTCTTGGCGGTGGTCCGATAGGAGCTTTTGCAGGAGCCATTTTAGGAGCAGGCGCCCGATCGGTTATGCGTGGTTTATTCTATGGGTTTACTGGATTGTAATTTAAAACTATGAAGCGAAATTTTCAAAACAGGATTATTTCCTCCCGGCCATTGCTTTACCTGGTGGTAATGTGTGCATTGATCATTTCAACGCTGCCCCTGCTTTTTGTGGTGGAAAACAAAGTGTTTTTAATAATTGAGATCCTTATATCAATTATTCTGACCCCATTGTTTGCCGAATGGATATGGAGCAACCATCAGAAAAACAAATTCCCGGGCAAAGACTGGAAAATTAAGTAAGCAATATTGATTAAGTTGCCTTCAGAGGATGCATTTTAAAAAATCATGAAGGATCAATGCATCAATCCGTTTTCGGCCCCTGCTCATTATCAAATTTTTCCCTGGCTTCTTTGGCTTTTTGAAAATCGAGCACTACACCATTAATACAATAGCGCAATCCCGTAGGAGGCGGACCATCTTCAAAAACGTGTCCAAGATGAGAGTTGCAACGGCCACACAGTACTTCGGTTCTGTTCATGCCATGAGAATTATCAGGTGCATAAATAATGCTGCTTTTGCTGAGCGGCTGGTAAAATGAAGGCCAGCCACAACCACTTTCAAACTTGGTGTCGCTTATAAAAAGTCCATTACCACAAACCGCACAATAATAGGTTCCTTTATCTTTTACATGTTCCAAGGGGCTGCTCCAGGGTCTTTCGGTTCCTTTTTGCCGGGCAACCTGGTAAACATCTGCAGGAAGAATTTTTTTCCATTCTTCATCGCTCACATTTAATTTGGAAGTGTCGGTATTAGAATATAGCGGCGATTTTTTTTGGGTTGAATCCATTGCAACGGGTTTACTGTTTTGAGAATAACTGCAAAATTGAAGACTAAGAGCAAGAGGCAATAAAAATAGAATCCGGGCCATGCCTTAAAATTACAAAGAGTTTGCCGGCGAATAGCAGCATACACCCTGGTTTAACTATTCAAATTATCTGAAAAAAAACTAAGGAGTTAACAGATATCCTGGCTATAGGATTTTTCCAACCTTCTGGCAGCAGGTAATTTTCAAACCTGCCTGCCGGAAGGCAGGTTTCCCGATTTACCAGGCTCTCATATATAAAAAATGCCATGTTTTCATGCCCAAGGCTGCTTAATTTTTTTTCTGTTATATTTGTTTTTCACGGTTAGTAAGCGCCTATGTTCAATTTGATCTTGTTTGGCCCTCCAGGGAGTGGGAAGGGTACGCAATCCGATAAAATAGTAGAAAGGTTTGGGTTGATCCATTTGTCGACCGGAAATCTCCTGCGCCAGGAAATAGTGGAAAAAACGCCATTAGGGCTGGAAGCTAAAAAATTTATGGATAAGGGCCAGCTGGTTCCCGACGAAGTGGTAATAGGTATGATAGATTCCTGCCTCGAAAAGCACCCCACTGCCAAAGGCTTTCTTTTTGATGGTTTTCCTAGAACCATTGCCCAGGCGGAAGCCCTAGATAAATTACTTTCTCTGAAAAAAACTTCTATTGCTAAAGTCATTGCACTTGAAGTATCGGAAGATGAACTGGTAAAAAGACTGGTAAAACGTGGTGAAACATCAGGAAGAAGCGATGATACCAATGAAATTGTTATCCGGAAAAGGTTCAGTGTTTATAAGAATGAAACACAGCCGGTGGCCGATCATTACGATCAGCAGGGAAAACTGGATACGGTTCCCGGGGAAGGAAGTGTTGATGACATTTTTCAAAACATCAGCAATTGCATTCAAAACGAAATGACTGCCAAAATTACCAGCGACTGATCTTTTTAATTCTTCCTGCCGCAGGTTTAGTAAACTTGTAGAATGATTCCCGCAAAAATTGAATTTCTGCAAAACAGGCTGGTAAAAACCTTTTCAGGAATTCCTTCCGGCCAACCACCTCTGTGGGGTAAGATGAGCCTGCAGCAAATGATAGAGCATTTTTCCGAATCGGTTAAGATTGCTTCGGGAAGGTTTTATTTTTCTGAAGTCATTACACCGGAAGCTCACCTGGTACCAATGAGGAAATTTCTTGAAGGTGACAAACCTTTCAGGGAAAATACCGTCAACCCATTGATGCCTGTTGTTCCTGCACCTGTTAAAAATTTATCTGTTGAAAAAGCCCTTGATGAACTTCGGTCGGAGATCGATTATTTCTTCGAATATTTTGATGCGCATCCGGTAAAAACAACCCGTAACCCCATTTTTGGTGATCTTAATTTTGAACAGAATGTTCATTTGCTGTACAAACACGCACTCCATCATTTAAGGCAATTTGGAGTTGAAGCCTGATTTTTCACTTCCAACAATAAATAATGAAAAAATTACTCGCATTCATTCTATTGCTTCCATTTTGGAATGATTCCTTTGCCCAGGATAAGCATGCAGAATTTGACAGCCTTTTTACCTCCCTTTTAAGGGAAGGAAAATTCAATGGTAATGTGTTGGTTGCAGAAAAAGGCAAAATCATTTTTGAAAAAAGCTTTGGTATGGCCGATGAAAAATCAAAGCGCCCATTAAATACCGCTACCATTTTCGAACTTGCTTCGGTTTCGAAACAATTTACAGCAATGGCAATTTTATTGCTGCAGGAAAACGGAAAATTGAAAATGGATGATCCCCTGGAAAAACACATTCCTGAACTTGATTTTTATAAAGGGATAACTATAAAAAACCTGGTTCATCACACGGCAGGGTTGCCGGATTACATGAACCTTTTTGAAAAAAACTGGGATAAAACAAAATTTGCTGTAAACCAGGATGTAATTGAAATGCTGGCTAAATTTCAGCCAGATCCTGTTTTTCTACCCGGCGAAAAATTCGAATACAGTAATACAGGTTATGCTTTGCTGGGATCAATAATAGAAAGGGCATCCGGTAAACCATTTGAGCAGTTTCTTGAGGAAAATATTTTTACCCCCCTTGGAATGAAAAATACCTTTGTTTACAGGAGCAGGTACAAACCTAAGAAAGTAGAGAATTATGCCCTTGGATATTTTGTTGATGAAAGTGTTGGGAAAAAGATCATGCCCGACGAACTTGGAAAAGAATATTATACTTACTACCTCGACGGAATTGTTGGCGATGGAATGGTTAATTCCAACCTGCACGATCTGTTAATTTGGGACAGGGCCCTGTATACAGAAAAACTTTTAAAGTCTTCATCAGGAAAAGTTGTATTTGCGGCGGCTGAAACAAATGGTGGAAGTTCCACTCATTATGGATTTGGCTGGTTTCTAATGCAAAATCCCAATTATGGCCGGGTGGCAAATCATTCTGGTGGCTGGGCAGGCTATATTACTTACATTGAAAGGCATTTAGATAACGATAAAACATTCATTGTTTTACAGAATAACAGCTCTCCGAAAACAAGTATGCCTGTAAAAGAAATCCGGCGAATACTTTATGGTGAGCCGGCTGAAGCCAGGCCTGCAGCTAAAACATATACCCCCGTTGAACTGGATGTTTTTGCAGGAACATTTTCTTCAGATGACCATCCACTTAAAATTACAATAAGCAGGAAAGGCAATGTATTAATGGCCCTGGCTGAAGGACAGTCATCTATTCCACTGTCGGGTTTTGAAAATAATATTTTCACCTTCGATCCGGCAGGAATTGTTTTGCAATTCAACGCAAAAGGCGATCAAATGCAACTTTCCCAGGCCGACAGAAAATTTGTATTTAAAAAGAATTGATTCTATTCATCATTAAAAATATTTCCATTAATGAGTTCAATATTGGAACAGAAAGGAAACTATCAACTTGAAAATTATGTTAGCGGAAACTGGATCAAAGGCGATGGATCCGGCGCACCACTTTACGATGCAGTAACAGGTGATCTTGTAGCAACTGCAACTACCAAAGGGCTGGATTTCAAATCCATCCTTCAGTATGGAAGAGAGGTTGGAAATACAGCTTTGCGTAAGTTAAGTTTTCATGAAAGGGGCCGCATGCTCAAAGCCCTTGCCATGTATTTAAATGGAAGAAAGGAAAAATATTACCGCATCAGTTATTTAACCGGTGCCACAAAAGCCGATTCCTGGATTGATATTGAAGGAGGATTTGGGAACCTTTTTGCCAATGCTTCTTTAAGAAGAAAATTCCCCGACCTGCCTTATTGCACCGACGGCGATCCTGTGGGTTTGAGTAAGGGAGGCAGTTTTATGGCACACCATATTCTTGTTCCTAAAGAGGGTGTTGCTGTTCATATCAATGCCTATAATTTTCCCGTTTGGGGCATGCTGGAAAAATGTGCAGTTAACTGGCTGGCAGGCGTTCCGGCAGTAGTGAAACCTGCATCTATAACATCTTTCCTTACCGAAGCTGTGGTAAAAGATATTATTGCTTCCGGTATTCTCCCCGAAGGTTCCTTACAACTACTTTGCGGCAGTGCCGGCGATATGCTGGATCACGTAACGGCACAGGATGTGGTTACATTCACCGGTTCCAAAACCACGGGGTTGATGCTGAAATCGCACAAGGCGATTCTTCAGGAAAGTGTTCCTTTTAATATGGAAGCCGATTCGTTAAATGCCCTTGTTTTAGGAAAAGATGTAAGTCCCGGGTCTCCGGAATGGGACCTGTTTATTAAAGAAGTTCGCAAGGAAATGACGGTGAAAGCGGGTCAAAAATGTACAGCGGTTCGACGAATACTTGTGCCTGAAAATTTACTGGAAGATGCTTATATAGCTATTGGAAAGGCGCTTGAACAAACTGTTGTGGGTAACCCATTAAATGAAAAAGTGCGCATGGGTTCATTAGCGAGTAAGGATCAACGTGAGGAAGTTCTGGGCAATGTTCAAAAACTCCTGGCCACATCGCAACTGGTTTACGGTTCACTTGACAGTGTGGAAGTGCTGGATGCCGACGCTAAGAGGGGCGCATTTCTTTCGCCAATTTTATTAATGAACAAGGATCCATATAAAGAAGAATCGGTTCATGAAATTGAATGTTTTGGTCCTGTAAGCACTATAATGCCTTATAAAGAAACCCAGGATGCCGTAAATCTGGCAAAAAAGGGAAAAGGTTCTTTATGTTGTTCCATCATAAGTTTTGATGATAAAACAGCAACAGAATTTGTAATTGGTGCAGCAACACACCATGGAAGAATGCTGGTTCTGAACAGGGAAAATGCAAAAGAATCCACCGGTCATGGTTCGCCCCTTCCTTTACTTGTTCATGGTGGGCCGGGAAGAGCAGGTGGTGGTGAAGAGATGGGAGGTGTAAGAGGTGTAAAGCATTATATGCAAAGAGTAGCGGTTCAGGGAACACCAACAACAATTACTGCCATAACAAAATCATTTCAGCCAAATGCAAAAGGAATTGAATCAAAAATTCATCCATTCAGAAAATATTACGAAGAGCTGAACATCGGCGACCAGATAATAACTGAAAAAAGAATCATTACTTCGGAAGACATAGATGCATTTGCTGAATTAAGTGGCGATCATTTCTATGCACACAAAAAGAACACAGATTTTTCGGGAACCATGTTTGAAAAACAGGTTGCGCACGGCTATTTTATTATGAGTGCAGCTGCAGGTTTGTTTGTGGATGGCAGTGAACTAGGCCCCGTTTTACTTAATTATGGTATAGACGAATTGCGTTTTACGAAACCAGTTTATGCCGGCGCAGAATTAACCATCAGGTTTACCTGTAAGGAGAAGATACCGCAGGATAAAAAAGAGGAAAGCGATATTCCCAAAGGAATAGTAAAATGGCTGGTTGAAATGCTGGATGAAACCGGGGAGCATGCAGGTATTGCAACTATCCTTACCATGGTAAAAAGGAAAAGTTGAACATTTGATTATTGTTGAGGAATGCCTCGCACGATTTTTTTAATTTTACTTTCTTTTCAAAATTAAAATGAAGCAAATGGCTAAAGACCTGGTTAATGGGTATGTTGATGTGGAAATACATAATGGCATTGGAACAGTGGAATTTTTTCATCCTCAAAGTAATTCACTGCCACACAGGATACTGGAAGAACTGGCAAACGAAATTCATGCCCTGGGGTCAGATAAAAATACAAGGGTAATTGTTCTTCGCTCACCCGGTGAAAAAGCTTTTTGTGCGGGTGCTTCCTTCGATGAACTTACCAGTATACAGGATGAAAAAAAAGGCTTCACATTTTTTAGCGGTTTTGCCAATGTAATCAATGCCATGCGTAAGTGTCCAAAAATCATCATTGGAAGGATCCACGGTAAGTGTGTAGGCGGTGGAGTTGGACTTGCAGCAGCTTGCGATTATGCCATTGCTGTTGAAGGAGCCGATATAAAATTAAGTGAGCTGGCGGTAGGTATCGGGCCTTTTGTAGTGGGTCCGGCAGTTCAACGAAAACTTGGTCTTTCGGCTTTTACCCAGTTAGCCATTGATGCCACATTATGGAGAAACAGCGATTGGGCAAGAAGAAAAGGCCTGTACGCAGAACTTCATCCTTCTAAAGAAAGTATGGAAGAATCAATTCATCGTCTTTCCAATCAATTGGCTAAATCGAGCCCGGAAGCCATGGCTGAAATGAAGAAAATGTTCTGGCAGGGAACAGAGAACTGGGATCAGCTTCTGTGCGATCGTGCTGAGATCAGTGGCAGGCTTGTCCTAAGCAATTTTACGAAAGAAGCCATTGCATCATTTAAATCAAAAACAAAACAAGGTAGTTAACCCACCTAAACGCATAAGCATACATTTGCTGATGGCTTTTTATGAATTCAATGGTATAAAACCGGTGGTTCACCCTTCGGCTTTTGTTCATCCGCAGGCAACGGTAACAGGCAATGTTGTTATTGGCAAAGATGTGTATATAGGTCCGGGTTGTGCATTACGTGGCGACTGGGGCCGCATAGAAATTGGGGATGGCTGCAATGTGCAGGAAAATTGTACCGTGCATATGTTCCCTGGGGTTACTGTTGTTTTAAAGGAAAATGCACATATCGGGCATGGCGCTATTATACATGGAGCCACCATTGGCAGGAACTGTCTTGTAGGCATGAATGCCGTGATCATGGATGAAGTAGAACTTGGTGATGAATGTATAGTCGGGGCGCTTTCTTTTATAAAGCAGGGCGAAAAAATTCCATCCCGTAGTTTGATGGCCGGCAATCCCGCACGACTCATCAGGGAAGTGAGCGATGAAATGATCAACTGGAAATCAAAAGGTACAAAACTGTACCAGCAACTGCCTCAGCAATGTGCAACTTCACTCAAACCATGTGAGCCTTTACCGGAACCTGTTGCTCAGCTTGAACAGTTCAGCATAGATTATAAGCCATTCAAAAAGCTTTAAAACCATTTCCAAACAAAATTATTTTGCTGATTTATTTTTAGTAATTTAATTGTCTAATTCACCGATAAACCAAAAGTGTATGAGAATAGCTTTACCCTCTGCCGTTTTATTTACAACCCTTTTACTTTCTACTCCGGACGTGCAGGCGCAAAACGACCGTTTTGCTTATGCCATCACCGACCTGAATAAAGCTGGTTCGGGCTGGAATGCATTGCGTAAACTGGATCTTCAAACAGGCCAGTACACCGATGTGTTATTGAACGGAGCTGCCGGGCGTGTTGTTTACGATGCAACTACAAAAAGAGAATTAAATCTTCCGCCCGATGCAAAGTATGGGAATCTTTTGCAAACTCCATTTGGTACCGGTGTAGCCGCCGCTGCTTACGATAAAAAGAATAACAGGTTGTATTATACACCTATGTTCATTGACCAGCTGCGTTATATAGACCTGAAAACAATGAAGGTTTATTTTGTTACTGAAACTTCTTTCTCCAACCATGGTAACATGCATAACGATGAAGGAAAAGTTATTACAAGAATGGTGATAGGTCCGGATGGTACCGGTTATGCCATCAGCAATGATGCAAAAACCTTCATACGTTTCAACACGGGAAAAAAATTACGCGTGGAGCATTTAGGTTCACTGGTTGATGACCCTTCAAATAAAAGCATCTCTATTCATAATAAATGCACTTCGTTTGGAGGTGATATGATTGCCGATGATGCCGGAAATTTATTTATTCTTTCCGCAAGAAACCAGGTATTCCAGGTTAATACAGAAACCAAGGTTGCCAAACATCTTGGAGGAGTTAAAAACCTTCCTTCCAGTTTTACTATTAACGGTGCTGTTGTTGATGCCGAGGGCTCTTTATTAGTGAGCAGTGCTGTAGATCCAAATTCTTATTATGTGCTGAATCCCAAAGAATGGACAGCAAGCAAATACGCATCCGCAACAGAAGTTTTCAGGAGTTCAGATCTTGCGAACAGCAATTTCCTTGCTGCACCTCGAGAAGAAGTAAGGCCTGAACTGAAAGATGTTCAGCTAACCAAAATGCAGCCCGGTGATATGTATGCAGATCGTATCTCAATTTACCCCAATCCGGTAACTACAGATAATATTGTTGTTTCTTTTAGTAAAGTTCCCCAGGGCGAATATACCATTGAAATTTCCGATGTGCTGGGTCGTACAGTAATGCAAAGAAGAATTGTGATCTCCGGCGAAGACCAGACGCAGGCGCTCAGGCTCGACGGTGGTAATGCAAAAGGAACTTATTTATTAAGAGTTGTTGACCGGGACCTGAAATCAGTATTCAGCCAAAAACTATTGGTTCAATAGAAAACTGGTCCCACTGACTGAAAACGCCGGCCGCAAGCTGGCGTTTTTGTTTTACATACATTCAAAAGAAATAGGGCTGCATGGGCTTAGCCAAATATATTTGCATGAACGATAAATGTTCAATCATTGGAGAAATCAAATTTTGTTGACCAGATCAGGATATTTTGCCGTAGCGGTCATGGTGGCGCCGGCATTAAACATTTCCGCCGCGATAAGCTTACAGCTTTGGGTGGTCCTGACGGTGGAGACGGAGGCAGGGGCGGTCACATCATTTTAAAAGGCAACCGCAACCTTTGGACCCTGCTTCATTTACGTTATCATAAAAACGTACTGGCAGAGAACGGAGAAAGGGGAAGTGATAATAACCGCACAGGCAGATACGGTAAGGATATAATTCTTGAAGTTCCATTGGGAACTATTGCGCGGGATGAAGAAACAGGCGAAAAAGAAGTGGAGATCATGGAAGATGGTCAGGAAGTGATCTGGCTTCCGGGTGGAAAGGGTGGGTTGGGTAATACAAATTTTAAAACACCCACTAACCAGGCGCCGGAACATGCACAACCCGGACTTCCCGGCGTTGAAGGCTGGAAAGTGCTTGAGTTGAAAGTGCTTGCCGATGTAGGGCTGGTTGGATTTCCCAACGCCGGAAAATCTACCCTGCTTTCGGTAATGACCGCTGCCAAACCCAAGATCGCGGATTATGCATTTACCACCATTACACCTCAATTAGGAATGGTTGAATACAGAGATGGAAAAAGTTTTTGTATTGCCGATCTACCCGGAATTATTGAAGGTGCTGCAGAAGGAAAAGGCCTCGGTCACAGGTTTCTCCGACATATAGAAAGAAATGCTGTGCTTTTGTTCCTGGTGCCGGCAGATAGTAAAAATCATGGTGAAGAATACCGGGTATTATTAAAAGAACTGGAGGATTTTAATCCCGAACTATTGCATAAACAAATGATCATTGCCATTAGCAAGTCCGACATGCTTGATGAGGAGTTGCGCACTGCCATTGCCCAAGAAATGCCCGGGAATATTCCCCTGATCTTTATTTCTTCAATGACGAATTATAACATCAGGGAACTTAAAGACCTCCTTTGGAAAACCTTAAATACTTCTGAATAACATGGAAACCCTGTACAGGTTAGTGATTTTTTCCCTGCCCTTTGTTGTAAGTATCATCACCTATTTGTGGCTGATAAAAAAAACAAGACAAACTCCTGGAAAGGCATCGAGGGTTATATCTTACATTGTTATTGCTGCCGGCCTTTTATTCACGGCATGGCAATTTTATCTCTACTATGAAATTGCAGGGAGAGATGACAGTTTTAATTTCAAAGTGATCTTTTTCAATATATTATTTTATGTAGCCATAGCAATTGTTCTGGCCTTTGGAACCCCCGAAGAAAAAGGCCCTCCTCCTCCGGGTTTAAATTTATTCTAACAGGGGCAAGGGGTTTGGGCTGAGCCCCTTTTTTAAGTACGTTTGCTTACCTTAATTGCGATTCAAAAAAACAAATATGAAAAAACTTTTTATTGGTTTCATTCTCTCCCTTACCCTGGTTTTCAGGGCTGCAGCGGATGAAGGAATGTGGCTGCCTATGTTGCTGGGTCAGCAGGTTTATAACGATATGGTGAAAAAAGGACTTAAACTCACCAAAGAGCAATTGTACAGCATAAACAAAGCTTCTTTGAAAGATGCTATTGTAATATTTGGCGGTGGGTGTACCGGCGAAATGGTGAGTCCGAAAGGGTTATTGTTTACCAATCATCATTGCGGCTATAGTGTAATTGCAAATGCAAGTACTGTGGAGAAAAATTACCTGAAAGATGGTTTTTATGCAAAGAACATGGGAGAAGAAATTCCGGGTGGAAATCTTTCTGTTCAGTTTCTTGTAAAAATCCAGGATGTTACCAAAGAAGTAATGGACTCTTTGAAAGGATTAACGGGTGCAGAAAGAGCAACCCGCCAGTCGGGCGTGCTTGCTTCCATTAACAGGAGAATGTCAGATCCTGATAATTTTCTTGAAACACGAGTAAGTTCTTTGTTCAAAGGCAATCAATACATAGCTTTTGTTTACCAGCGTTACAACGATGTGCGCCTGGTTGGTACACCTCCCGAATCAATTGGAAAGTTCGGTGGAGATAGTGATAACTGGGAGTGGCCGCGTCATACCGGCGATTTTGCAATTTTCCGTGTATATGCTTCAAAAGATGGTAAGCCCGCAAATTACAGTGCCGATAATGTTCCTATGAAACCAAAATGGCATTTACCCATATCATTGAAAGGTGTAAAGGAAAATGATTTTGCCATGATCTGGGGATATCCGGGTGGAACAAACAGGTACGAATCCTCTTATGGTATTCAACTTGCAACAGATGTGAATAATCCAACGCTGGTTAAGCTTCGCGATGTTAGGTTGAAGTATATGTATGAGCAAATGAAGAACGATCCTGCTGTTAAATTGCAACTTGCCTCCAGCTATGCAGGTATCGCTAACTATTGGAAGTTTTTCGATGGTGAAACAAAACAACTCCTCAAATACGATATTTACGGGCAAAAACAAAAACAGGAAGAAGCGTTTATTAAGTGGGCTGCCACAAGGCCCGAATACCGTGATATATTTTCTGACCTTGCCATTGCATATACTAACTGGAAGCCTTATGCGCTTCACAGGATGTATATCCAGGAAGGTATTTTTGGGTCGCCATTGCTTGCATTTGCGGCTTCTCTTCAGCAGGTAGAAAATGTAATGTCTCGTGCGGGTGCAACTACTGAAGACATTAAAAAAGCAGTGGAGTCTGCAAACAATTCGAGAAATAATTTCCTGAAAGGTTATAACAGGCCTTCAGATCTTAATATCATTGGTGCTGTTCTTGAAATGTATTATAAGGAAGTGCCTGCAGAGCAACATCCGCAGGGATTGTTCACAGCCATTCGCAACGAATATGGTTCACTCGATAAGGCTTCAACTTTCCAGGATTATGCTAAGGCAATCCATAACAATACCATTTTGCTGGATGATGATAAATGGAAGGATTTTGTTGCCAATCCAAATGCTATGACATTACAACAGGACCTTGCCTACAATCTTTCCAACACAATCTTAAGGCATTACCAGGGTAAGTATCTTCCGCTTTACCAGCAATTCACTACAAAGAATAACGAATGGGGAAGATTGTATTTAAAAGGTGTAAGGGAAATGAATCCTAATAAAGTGATGTACCCCGATGCAACTTTTACTATGAGAGTAAGTTATGGAAAGGTGGCTCCTTACAAACCACGCGATGGTGTTCGTTATGACTATGTAACAACGTCAAAAGGCATTCTTGAAAAATATGTTCCGGGCGATTACGAATTTGACCTCCCTGCCAATTTGATAGAGAAGCTTAAGGCAAGAGATTTTGGTCAGTATAAAGATGCGCGAACAAATGACCTGGTAATTGGATTTATTTCTTCCAACGACATTACAGGTGGAAATTCAGGTAGCCCTGTGATTAATGGAAATGGCGAATTGATCGGTCTTGCTTTCGATGGTAATTATGAAGCGTTGAGTCATAAACTGGCTTTTGATGCGGACCTGAACAGAACCATAAGTGTTGATATCAGGTATGTTTTATGGTGTGTTGATAAGCTTGGAGGCGCAACAAATATTATTAACGAACTAACCCTCAGAAAATAATTAAGATATGTATAAGAACGGCGGTCATTTTTGGCCGCCTTTTTTATTTTGCATCTTATATCTTTACTATTTAGAGAAGTCATTGAAGAAGATCATTTTTATAGTATTTGTTTTGTGTTCTGTAAAGTCATCTTCGCAGGAAGCGTTCAGCATTGGAACAGATGTGGGCCTGCTAAGAAATTTTAGTAAAGGCCATAAGTTCTGGACAGTTGGACAATCTATAATTGCCACCGTTCATTTCACTCCGCGACATTCTGCCTACACCTGGTTCAAATATTATATTCCGGGTAAGTTCTCCAATAATTTTACCGCAACAGCCCGCGATGCAGCTACCACTCCGCAACAAATAAATTACAGTGTTAAAGCCAATTGGGCATTCCGCGAATTTTCTATTGGGTATAAGGGTTACCTGGCAGGTAGTTATGATGCTGAAACGGGTTATAATGTTTATGCTCTTGCCGGATTGGGTCTGATGTTCGCCCGGGCCGAAAATATTTCAGACCTTGATACTTCGCAATATGCACCTGTTCCTAAACCTGTTACAGGATCGAATAGTTTTAACCGCTTAACACTGGATTTAGGTATTGGTGGCGAAGTTCCCATAGGTGGTAACATTTACATTTATTCCGACCTGAGAACATGGGTCAATATGTCTTCTTATCCCTCTAATGTATTTCATAATGAAGAGGAAGCAACACTGCCAGTGATGCTTCATGTTGGAATCAGGATGCTATTTAACTACTGGTAAATTTTTGCAAACAATGAATACCGGAACAATTATCAGGTCCATAGAAATTTATAAATTATACATGCACCTGAAAGAGCCGTTTGTAATTTCACTGGGC
Source organism: Bacteroidota bacterium (assembly GCA_023429985.1). Classification (GTDB taxonomy): domain Bacteria; phylum Bacteroidota; class Bacteroidia; order Chitinophagales; family Chitinophagaceae; genus Flavisolibacter. The sequence continues at coordinate 26,948 of JAEZCV010000227.1, forward strand.
CCAATTCATGATGTGCAGAATGTTGTGGTGATCATTCGAACGCAAGATGGATGTGCGGGTTATGGTGAGTGTAGTCCGTATATGACCATCAATGGTGAAAGTATCGACACCTGCTTTATCGTAGGACAGTATTTCGCTAAAGTTTTAAAAGGTAAGAATGCGCTGGATATTGCATTGTGCATGGAGGAAATGGATAAGGTAATTTATGCCAATAGCAGTATTAAAAGTGCATTTGATATTGCCCTGCATGATATTGCTTCACAGCATTCAGGTTTACCATTGTATAAGTTTTTAGGCGGAGAAAAGAATAAGGTGTTAGAAACAGATTATACGGTTAGTATTGGCGCGCCGGCGAAAATGCGTGCCGATGCTTTGCGAATAGTTTCGGAGGGTTATCCGGCCGTGAAAGTGAAATTGGGCGAAACGCTGGAAAAAGATGTTGAGCGTATCCGGCAGATCAGGGAAGCAATTGGAAATGAAATCCCACTGCGCATTGATGCCAACCAGGGATGGAAAACCGCAGATAATGCTGTAAGCATTCTAAAAGCCTTAGCGCCTTTCAATATAGAGCATTGCGAAGAGCCCATTCTGCGCTATAAATTTATGGACCTTCCTAACCTTTCAGCCGCATCGCCTATTCCTATTATGGCCGATGAAAGTTGCGGTGATGAACACGATGCTGAAAGGCTTGTTGCCCTTAATGCATGTCCGATGTTTAATATAAAACTGGGAAAATCATCCGGATTATTAAAGGGTTTGATGATTGCAAAAATTGGCGCAGCTGCAGGCATTCATATGCAGGTGGGCGGATTTATGGAATCGCGCCTTGGCATGACAGCTGCTGCGCATCTTGCCCTTGCCAATGATCATATTCATCATTGCGATTTTGATACACCCCTGATGTATACCGAAGATCCTGTAATCGGCGGAATTAAATATTTAGCGAAAGGCATTATTGATGTACCGGAAGTTCCCGGGCTGGGCGCCGTTATCGACGACCAGTATTTGAACAGGGGAGAAAAGGTGGTGATATAAGGAAATATTTATGCGAATAATTCAATCGCCACCTGGTAACTAAGGCACGAAGAAAAAGCACACAATCATCTTTGCGTCCTTATGTTTTTGTGGTAAAAAATATCAGACCCCATCTTTATATTGCCAAAGATGTAAACAGGCATAGGTTCTGTATGGCGACCACTTTGAAGAAAGGCTGATCATCTTTTCTCTCAACGCTTTTTTATCCAGGCCTTCCAGCTTATATATTTTTTTCATAGCTACCTGGATGCCATAATCGTCAACCGCAAAAACATCTTCCCTTCCAACAGTAAACATCAGCAACATTTCAACCGTCCATTTACCAACGCCTTTTATCTGCGTAAGCAATTCAATGAGCTCTTCATTGTTCATCTTCCTGATGGTTTTATCGGAAAGATCATTTTCAAGTGCAAATTCAGCAACGTTCAATACATATTGAGTTTTGGCATTACTTAAGCCAATAGCTCTTAAAGTTTCAAAAGGTGTTTTTACAATTTGTTCCGGGGTAGGCTCTTCACCTCCATATAAATCAAGAAAACGTTCAAATATAATTTTCGCCACCTTGGTAGAAAGTTGCTGGCTCATGATAGAAGCACACAAACGCAGGCAAATATTTTTCTTCTTTTTTAATTTAAACGGTTCTGCATTTTTTAACAGAGGTGCCAGCTTCTTATCTTTCGAAAGGTGATCTATATAGCTCATTAAATAAATTGATTTTTCTGTCAAGCCTTTCTCCAGCTCATCCCTCCGTCTTTTTCATCTTTCAATTCTATACCTGCAATGGTCAGCTGCTTCCTGATCTTGTCGGATGTAACCCAGTCTTTTTTCTCCTTTGCCTGCTTCCTCAATTCAATTAAAATATCCATCACTGCTTTCAGTTTGTCATCCTCATTATTTGCTTCCGACTTCAATCCCAGAATATCCTCAACATAAATTTTCATTTCCTGTTGAAGAAGTTCAAGCGTTTCCTTTGAAACAGCATTCATAGGTATATTCTTATCCTTTAATGAATTGATCACCGGAACAATTTCAAACATGGCAGCCAGTACACGTGCTGTATTAAGATCATCATTCATGAACCCTGCAAATGAAGAAACTATGCTTTTAATTTTTTGATCCGGGTCTTCATCATCATTTGATTTTATAAAGGGTTCTGAACTTAGTGCATCATTATTCAGCTGCTTCAGCCATTCATAAGCATCCATTAATCTTTTCAAGCCTTTCTCAGCTGCCTGCAATGCTTCATTGCTAAAATCAAGCGTGCTTCTGTAATGTGTTTGCAAAATGAAAAACCTTACGGTCATAGGTGCATATGCCTGCTCAAGAATAGGATGTTCACCGCTGAAAAGTTCAGTAAGCTTAATAACATTGTTATAGCTCTTACCCATCTTCCTGCCGTTGATGGTGATCATATTATTATGTATCCAGTACCGCACAGGTGCTTTATGATTGCAAATGGTACTTTGAGCAATTTCACTTTCGTGGTGCGGGAATAAAAGATCCATTCCACCACCATGAATATCGAACTGGGTGCCCAGGTATTTGGTTGCCATAGCCGAGCACTCGATATGCCAGCCCGGGAAACCTTCACCCCAGGGGCTTTTCCAGCGCATAATATGTTCCGGTGGGGCAGCTTTCCAGAGTGCAAAGTCGGCAGGATTTCTTTTTTCATGCTGACCTTCCAGTTCACGCGTGTTTTCCAGCAGGTCTTCAACAATTCTTCCGCTTAATTTCCCATAATCATGACCGGTAGCATATTTTTTTACATCAAAATAAACGCTGCCGTTATTTTCATATGCATAACCTTTGGCTATCAGGTCCTGGATCATATTGATCTGTTCAACTATATGCCCGGTGGCAGTGGGTTCAATTGTTGGTGGAATATTATTGAATTTCTCCATGGCCCAGTGAAACAGGTTGGTATATTTCTGCACCAGTTCCATGGGTTCAAGCTTTTCGAGAAATGCTTTTTTGGAGATCTTATCTTCTGCTTCTCTTCCTTCTTCCTCAAAATGCCCTGCGTCGGTAATGTTTCTTACATATCGAACTTTATAGCCCAGATGAACTAAATACCTGTACAAAACGTCGAATGTAATATAAGGGCGGGCATGACCTAAATGACTTTCTCCACTTACTGTGGGTCCGCACACATACATACCAACATATCCAGGCACTAAAGATTCAAACTTCTCTTTCTTTCTTATGTAAGAATTGTACAGTTTCAGCTGGCTCATGGCGCAAAGAAACATAAAGGTTTTCTATCGGTAAAAGGAAAATGAATGAACTGTGGCCTGGGAATATTTACTGCTATTTCTTTTTCAGTTCCACATCGGCAACCAGCATATAATGGTCGGAGTAGTTTCGCAAAAGCCTGTTGAACTGGTTTACCGAAAAATCCTTGGTGGTGAAAATATAGTCGATACGCAGCGTGGGAGCAATATAAGAATAGGTTCGCCCCACTCCAAAACTGGTTTCCAGGAAAGCGTCTTTCAACTCCTTCCCCTTAATGGTAAAATAAGTGTAGGAATTAGGCACATCATTAAAATCTCCTGTAAGAATGTAAGGATGGGGACTGTTAGATATTATTTCCTTAACAATGGCAGCCTGGGATGAGCGGTAAACAAACCCATTCTTTAATTTACTGAAGATGTTTTTAGAATTCTGTACCATGCCATCACGCGTTCTTTTTATGTCCTCGATCTTTTCAAAATCCGATTTCCGGAACCTTACCGATTGCAGGTGGGTTGTATAAAATCGTACTGTATCCTTATTAAATAAAATATCGGCATGTATTAATGATTCAGTGATGGTGGGTCGGGGAAAGCGAATAATGCCACTGTCAACAATCGGATGTTTTGAAAGAATGATCTGTCCCACCCATTGCAGGTAACCATCGTTATCCCAGGAGAAATAATAGTAGGGAAAATCCAGTTCTTTAAGGATATGGGAAAGGTTATCGTAATAAATGCTGTCCTTCGACTGGAAAAATTCCTGCAAACAAACTACATCGGCTTTTTGTTCTTTCAGCAGGTCCATCATTTTAAGCCTGGTCTGGCTCCCCTTGTTATTATTCCTTTTCCATTCTACAAATCTTCCTACGTTCCAGGAAATCACGCGCAGGTTATTGGCAGGCTTGTCATAATCAAAACTGTCCGGATTATTAAAACCAAAAAATACCGAAATGCTTTTCCATCCTATTAATAAAGGAATAAGGGAGAGGAGAATTAATTTGGGTTTAAAAAAAAGCCAGAAGAAAATAAAAGCTATGAGCGTTACAATAATAAATGCAAAACCCAGTCCCAGCAACGAAATCAGCCACCAGTCTTTTGGGTTGAGGTAGGGAGCCAGGCAACTGAGCAAAAAGGCCACAGAAGCCAGTATGTTCAGTATGACAAATATTTTTTTTGTAAGTCGTTTAAATCTGGCGGCCATTGCTGCAATTTAGGAAATATGCCTTCAAAAACGGGTTGATTCGGTCAATAGTAAAACGACATTTTTCCCGAAATGTTTCAGCTTTCTTCCTGGCTGGCTCTTTTTAGTACTTCTTTTTCATCCTCAGTTAAAGACCCATATCCTTTCTGATGAATTTTTTCTAAAATCTCATCTACCTTTTGCTGGGTTATGGTAGGCGTTTTAGTGTAAGGGGCTACATTGGCTTTATAAAATAACTGCGACTTCACCACTTTGCCTTTTTTCGGCCTGTCGGGATTAAATAAATTGGTGCACCAGTCGAAAAAATTATTCATCCATTCCATCCAGTCACTTCCCTTCATATACCTTTTCATCACTAAAAATCCCATAGCTGCACCTGCAAGGTGGGCAATATGTCCGCCGGGGTTATCGTAAGGAAGCGTAGCCAGGTCAATGATCATATAAAATACGGTGATCACCCAGAGGGGTATGCCCCCATGAAGCATTGGAAATATACGATAATTGGGAGCCAGTGCAGTTGCGCCTAAGGCAATAGCCATTACTCCCGCAGATGCACCAACAGCATAACTGTATTTAATATTTTCATTTAATGCAGGAATTAAATTGTAGGCAAGCATGTAGGAAACAGCACCTGCAATGGCGCCATAAAAAAACAATGGAAAGATCTTGCGGTTACCCGCCATATCCTGTAATATGTATCCAAACACCCAAAGCCAGATCATGTTGGCAAGAATATGCCAGACACCTTGCGTGTCGTGAACGAACATATGAGTAAGAATTGTCCAGGGCCTGGAGATGAAATTTTCCATATCAGCAGGAAGGGCTACCCAGTAAAATATATCGCGATTGAAGGCAGTAACGCCTGCATCGTTCTGGCTGAAATAATAAATGATCTTTATAAATGCGAGTATTACAAAAACTACCAGGTTAATGGCTATCAGCATGGTAAGCGCATTACCATCCTGGCCCACGGTTAAACGGTTCTTATTTTGTTGCTGATAGTACTTCATAGCTTCAATAGGTAAGTGCAATTAATCTGCCATCAATAAAACCTGCGGCGGTTCCTTTTGTTCCAAATAAGTACGATAATAAAGCCGGTAAGGGCTCCGCCCAGGTGTGCAAAATGCGCAACATTATCGCCGGAAAACTGAATCACCCCTCCAAAAAGGTCAATGGCCGCAAGTCCAAGCACCGCCCATTTGGCTTTTACCGGGAAAGGTATGAACATGATAAAAAGTTCAGTATTTGGAAATAAATAAGCGAAAGCAGCAAAAATGCCCATTACCGCTCCCGAAGCGCCCAGTGCAGGAACAATGGATCCAATGTGGTCAGAAACGCTGCTGCTATTGGTGGCAATGGCTTCAATAAGTTGTTCGCTCCGGAAGTATTGAATGGAAAGATGTGCTGCTGCTGCCCCTATACCGCAAAGTATAAAAAACAACAGGAATCTTTTGGGTCCCCATACATTTTCCAAAACCCTTCCAAACATCCAAAGTCCAAACATGTTAAACAGAATATGAAAAAAACTGCCGGGTGAATGCGCAAACATGTGGGTTGCGATCTGGTAAGGCTTAAATCCCTCATAGGGTTGCAAACCCGGAATTTGCCTTGCAAAATCAACCAGTTCGGGATCAATAATTGGGTAAAGAGAAATTTTTTCTGTGATATTGTATTGTGCTCCCAGTGTTATCTGCGCAACATATACCAGAACATTTATGATGATCAGGTTTTTTACAATGGGAGGAAATGAATCGGGCCTTGTATAATTAAAACTCATCTTTTCATTTTCTTTTTAACTGAACTACATTTTCAATATGATGCGTATGCGGAAACATATCAACGGGTTTCAATCGCGTTACCGCGTATTTTTCATCCAGCAAGGCAAGATCTCTTGCCTGTGTTGCAGGATTGCAGCTTACATAAACAACTACCGGTGCTTCAATTTCCAGGATCTTTCTTACCAGCTTTTCATGCATGCCTGCTCTTGGCGGATCGGTAATGATCACATCGGGCTTACCATGCAACGCAAAAAATTCATCATTACAAACATCAATAACATCGCCCGGAAAAAATGAAGCATGTTCAATATTATTCAACAATGCATTTTCATGCGCATCTTTTACTGCAGCTTCAATAGCCTCCACTCCAATGATCTTTTTCGCGCCTTTGCTGCAAAAAATTCCAATGCTTCCCGTGCCGCAATATAGGTCATAAACCACCTGCGATCCATCCAGCATGGCAAACTCTCTTGTTATGCTATACAGGGTTTCGGCCTGTTTTGTATTGGTTTGAAAAAACGATTTCGGACCAATTTTGAACCGGAATTCTTCCAGCTGTTCTATTACATAACCCTTTCCTTTATAAACAACAGGTTCCAGGTCAAAGATCGAATCATTATTCTTAAGATTAATAGTGTAAACGATCGTGGTAAGTTGCGGAAATTCACTGTCAATAAATTCCAGGATCTTTTTTCTCCTTTTTTCATTGTCTTCACCTAACACCAGGTTGATCATAACCTCTCCTGTGGTGCACAAACGCACCTGCAGGTTGCGCAACATTCCTCTATGTTCCCGAAAATCGTAAAAACTAAAATTGTTTGCATGGGCAAATGCCCTGATCGAATTCCGTAACTGGTTGGTGAGGTCTTCCTGGAGCCAGCATTTTTCTATGTTCACGATCTTATCGAAAAACCCGCGGGCATGAAATCCCAGAACATTATCGGGAGGTTGAACCGGAGCAGGTTCCCAGGCACCCGATGCATCGCGGTTCCTTCTGGGAGGAGGAACGGGTGAGTATTCCCTGGTGCTGAAAGTATATTCCAGTTTATTCCTGTAAAACCTATCCTGCGGCGCGCCGGCAATAGTTTCAACCGCAGGCAAAGCAATTTTTCCTATGCGTTGCAGGTTGTCAATTACCTGCTGTTGCTTGTATTCAATTTGCTTATGATATGGTAGCATTTGCCACTGGCAGCCGCCGCAAATGCCAAAATGCTGGCAAAAGGGCTCCACCCTTTCCTGTGAGTAGGTTTTAAATTCAATGGGATGTCCTTCAGCCCAGTCTTTCTTGTTTTTCGACAGCCTTACATCCACCACATCGCCGGGAACCACGTTTTCTATGAAGATCACTTTTCCATCCCTGCGGGCAAGTGATTTTCCTTCGGCAGCATAATTTTCAACCAGCAATTCCTCGAGAACAATATTTTTTTTCTTTCTCACGGCTCAAAAGTAGGGGATAGTTCACAGTTTGTTGTTGACACTGGCGGGTTTATGAAGGTTCTAACAGAAGGTTGCTCCATTAAAAACAGGGTTATTTTGAGTTCCGGGGCTTTTTCTCTTTGCAACTCTTTAACCATCTTTGCCTTCTTTTTACTATAGTTTTACACGATATCATTTAGCTATGAAGATTACTGCCTTCCTGCTTCTTACCTTTTTAAGTTTTGGTGCCTATGCCCAACAGGGTTACGAGATCAGGGTTAAACTCTCTCCCTTAAAAAATCAATATATCTACCTGGGTCATTACCTTGGTAAACAACTTCCCATAATTGATTCTGCCATGCTGGATCAAAACAGTGTTGCTGTATTTAAGGGTTCGAAGGCATTGGGAGGTGGAATCTATCTCGTTGGCTTCCCCGATAAAACCAAAAATTTTGAAATTCTTATTGATAAGAACCAGCATTTCATGGTTGAAGCAGATGCGTCTAACCTGCAAAACCTGAAGTTCACCAATTCGCCCGAAAACGTTTCTTTTAAAGCATACCAGTCGTACATGGCAAAAAACGGTAAGGCCATGGATTCAATTTTTAATTTGCGGAAATCGGCTAACCCCAAAGACTCTGTTCAACTTTCTGTTCAACTTGAGAATTTAAATGATAAGATCAAAAATTACAGGTTGAATATTATTAAAGAACAACCTTCCAGCTTACTGTCTGCCTTGTTGCTTGCCATGAAAGAACCGGAAATTCCAAAAGATGATCCCGCAGCAAAAACAGATTCCATGTTTGCCTACAAATATTTTAAAAAGCATTTCTGGGATGGCGTTGAATTTACCGATGGCCGCCTTACACGCACTCCTTTTTTTGAATCGAGAGTTGATAAATATTTCGAACAACTGGTTTATCCAAGTGCTGATTCAGTTATCAAAGAAATTGACTGGATGATGAGCTATGCCAATGTGAATGATGATATGCAGAAGTTTATGTTGCTTAAATTCATTAACCGTTACCTGAACCAGAAATACATGTGGGAAGACAAGGTTTTTGTTCACCTTTTTGAAAAATACCTGGCCCAGAAAGATTATCCATGGCTTACTGAACAAGGTAAGAAAATTATTACTGAGCGTGCCTACAGTTTAATGGCCAACATTATGGGCAATCCTGCATCTGAGGTGGAATTGCCGGATACAACGGGAAAAAAAGTTAGTTTGTACTCAGTAGAAGCGCCCTTTGTTTTGGTTGCTATCTGGGATCCTACATGCGGTCATTGCAAGGAAGTGCTGCCTAAACTTGATAGTTTTTACCAGGCCAAATGGAAAGACTATGGGTTGAAATTTTATGGCCTTGCCAAAGAAACCGATGGCACAAAAAAGGACTGGCTGAATTTTATTAATAAAGCCGATATCAGGCACTGGAATCATGTGTATTACTCAAAGGTTGATGATGCGGCGAGAGTGCAGGCCGGAATTCCGGGCTATTCACAGTTGTACGATGTGCAAAGTTTTCCTACTTTGTACCTGCTTGATGAAGAAAAGCGAATTATTGCCAAGAAGGTCACTCCCGAACAGGTGGATGAGATCCTTCAATTCAGGCTGAAAACCAAATAGAACTATGAAAAAACTTTTTGTTCTGCTGCTTCTGAGTTATTCTTTGGAACCGGCGGCACAGACTCTATTCCATTTTGGAAAGGACACTGTTACTGCTGATGATTTTTTAAGGGCCTATCAAAAAAATAATTCAGGCCCGCGTTCCGAAAAGGCATTTCTTGAATATTTCGACCTTTACTTGACTTCGCGACTTAAGATCGCCGAAGCAAAAAGGCTTGGCCTTGACCAGCTTCCGCAGATGAAGTCCGATATGCAGAATCTTAGGCAGCAACTATTGCCAGCTTACCTGGTTGACAAATCCGCTATCAGTCAAAAAGCAGAAGAGGCTTTTGAAAGATCTAAGAAAGAAATCAGGATCGCACATATTTTTATTGGTAATGAATCCGGCAAAGAAGAAGCTCGTAAAAAAGCTGAAACAGTATATGCTGAATTGAAAAAAGCGGGTAAGAATATCTTTTCGGAATTGGCTGCTAAATATTCCGATGACCCGGCAGCAAAAAACAACGGTGGTGAAATTGGCTGGATCACTGTTTTTTCGCTTCCTTACGAAATCGAGAACCTGGTATATAACACACCGAAAGGAAAAACTTCTGGAATATTTGAATCGAAAGCAGGGTTCCACATTATAAAGAATATGGAAGAAAGAAAACCTTCGGGCAGAATGAAAGCCGCGCAGGTGCTTCTTGCATTTCCACCTGCGGCAACCGAAGAAATGAAAATGGGAATTAAGAACCGTGCAGATTCCATTTACAACAGGTTAAAGAAAGGAGATGATTTTACATTAATGGTTCAGCAATTCAGCAACGATGTGATCTCCTCCGCATCAAACGGAATGATTCCAGAATTTGGTATTGGTGATTACCATCCCGCTTTTGAACAGGCAGCTTTTGCCTTGTCAAAGGATGGAGATTTCAGCAAACCTGTATTAACGCCACATGGATACCATATTATAAAAAGACTGGAACGAATTCCTGTAGAAAAAAATAAAACTCCCGAAATCATTGAACGATATGTACAGCAAGTGGAATTGAGCGACAGGATGGAAGCGTTGAAGAATGAACAACATAAATCCCTGGTGCAAAAAATAAAGATCAATGGCCCGCATTTTAATCTTAATGAAGTTGAACTTTTTACAAAAAACAGGTTAGAAAACAAGCCCGCGGCAACTGGTGTCAAGATCAAAGACAATTCGGTATTGATGTCTTTTTCCGACCCGGCCAATACAATAAAAAAGGATTTTACCGCAGCCGACTTCATTGGTTATGCAGAGGTTTTCAGGTTTAAATCTGATGGGTCGGGAATGAAAAGTTTTGATGTATTATGGGAAGATTTTATGGAAGAATCTGTGAGATCCTTTTATGAGAATAACCTGGAAGTTTTTAATCCAGCTTTTCGTAACCAGTTGCAGGAATTCAACGATGGGAACTTATTTTTTGAAGTGATGCAGAAAATGGTTTGGGGTCCTTCTCAAACAGATACTATCGAACAATTGCAATTTTTTGCAAAGAACAGGAATAAGTACACATGGAAACCCAGTGCCGATGCTGTTATTTTCTATGCCAGTGATGCAACAATAGCAAATGAGTTTCTGAAGGATCTTCAAAAGCAACCCGCGGAATGGTCGCAATTTGTAACCGATCACAGTATGCATGTTGCTGCAGATTCCGGCCGCTTTGAATTTGAAAATTTACCGGGGATTAGTAAGAATATTAAAGAAGGAATGATTACAGCTCCGGTTATTAACGATGCCGATAAGTCAGCCACCTTTGCTTATATTATTAAGGTTTATCCCAATCAAACGCCGCGCAGTTTTGAAGAAGCAAAAGGCCTGGTGATCAGTGATTTCCAGGATGAAAAGGATAAACAATGGATTGAGCAGTTGAAACAGAATTACCCGGTAACCGTTAATCGCAGTTTATGGGAAAGTATGCTTAAAGAAAAAAAATGGAAATAATTATTTCAATGCATTAACTACGCTGCAGATCATTTTTGGTTTGCCTAAAGTATAATAATGTAACCCGGGAACACCAGCGGCTTTCAATTCTTTAGATTGCATGGCAAGCCATTCTGTTCCCACCACTTCAACATCGGCATCAGTTTTACATTTCAGGATCTCTGCAGACAATTCTTCAGGAATATCAACATGAAAAGTCCTGGGAATAACTGTCAGCTGCTTCTTGGTACTAATTGGTTTCAGTCCGGGTAAAACAGGAACGGTAATTCCTGCATCCCTGCAGGATTTTACAAAATCAAAATATTTTTTGTTGTCGAAGAACATTTGCGTGGTGATGTATTCGGCTCCTGCTTCCACTTTAGCCTTCAGGTAAGAAAGGTCGTTGGCCATGTTGGGAGCTTCAAAATGCTTTTCGGGGTAGCCGGCAACACCTATACAGAAATTTGTTTTCACTGCGTTCTTCAGATCTTCTTCCAGGTAAATTCCATTGTTCATATTTACCACCTGGTTCAATAATTCAATGGCATATTTATGACCGCCGGCTTCCGGCTCGAAATAACTTTCATTCTTGGGCGCATCTCCTCTTAAAACCAGAACATTGTCCACACCAAGGAAGTTAAGATCTATAAGTGCATCTTCGGTTTCCTGTTTGCTAAAACCACCACAGATCAGGTGGGCCACTGCATCAACTTTATAACGGTTTTGAATAGCCGCACAAATTCCTACCGTCCCGGGACGTTTTCTTACTTCAATCTTATCAAAGGTTCCATCAGGCTTTTTCTTGAACATACTTTCACTGCGGTGATAGGTAACATTAATAAAAGCCGGTTTGAATTCCATTAATGGATCAAGATGTTCCCAAAGTGCCTGGATGCCTTTACCTTTTAAAGGGGGCAGTATTTCAAATGAAACGGGGGTGCCGGATGTCTGTTTAATATGATCTGTAACTTTCATAAAGTGGCGCAAACTTAATAAAACTAAATTCTATATCATAGTGCCTTTTATGACTGCTTTTTGTTACCCCAGCTCATTTTTATCAAATTGTTTAACGATTGACAAATCAGGTTTCATTTATTTTTACCAAAAATAAGTTTGAGAACCAGCATCCATACCAGTGATCTTGTAAAGCGCTACGGCGACAGAACAGTTGTAAACCAGGTTTCTGTAGAAGTAAAACAGGGCGAGATCGTTGGCTTACTGGGCCCAAATGGAGCCGGCAAGACCACTACATTTTATATGGTAGTGGGATTAATAAAACCGGATGCTGGCGAGGTTTTTCTTAACGAAACCAACATCACGCCCCAGGCTATGTATAAGAGGGCCCAGATGGGAATTGGTTATTTGCCCCAGGAACCGTCTATTTTCAGAAAACTGTCGGTGGAAGACAATATCAAAGCCGTGCTGGAAATGACTAAACTTTCCCGCAAAGAGCAAAAACTTAAGCTGGAATCCTTGCTGGACGAGTTTCGGCTGCAGCACGTAAGAAAAAGTAACGGCGATGTTTTAAGTGGAGGTGAAAGAAGGCGAACAGAAATTGCGCGTGCCCTTGCTGTTGATCCAAAGTTTATTTTATTGGATGAACCTTTCGCGGGAATCGATCCCATTGCGGTTGAGGATATACAGGCTATTGTGGCCAAGCTTAAATTTAAAAATATCGGCATACTCATAACTGACCATAATGTAACAGAAACGCTTTCCATTTGCGACCGGGCTTATTTACTGATTGAAGGAAAGATTTTTAAACATGGAACAGCCGAGGAACTTGCCCAGGACGACCAGGTAAAGAAGTTATACCTCGGTAGGAATTTTGAGTTAAAAAGAAAGGATTATCTACTCCAGGAGCTCGATCCCGGCTCCCTTCCGGGTAATTTATAAGCATCGCCAGATATATCCAATGAATTGCTGTTGTTGAAACTTTCGTATTTTGCCAGCAATGAAGCTGTTAAGTCCTGCTATTTCCCGTTTTGCGCGCTGGAGGCTTTGGTCCATAGAACAATGGATGGACGACCCGGTTACAACACAGTTTAATGTGTGGCAGGACCTCGTGGCAGCAGGACAGTACACAGAATTTGGAAAGAAACATGGTTTTTCTTCCATCCAGTCGCTGAAAGATTTTAAAAAGGCCGTTCCTCTTCAGGATTACGATCAGCTCAAGCCTTACATAGAAAGAATGATGAAAGGAGAAGAAAATCTTCTCTGGAATACACCCGTTACCTGGTTTGCAAAGAGCAGCGGCACCACAAGCGATAAAAGCAAATTCATTCCAATAAGCGAAGAGAGTTTGAAGGACAATCATTACAGGGCAAGTAAAGATGTATTAAGTTTTTATTACGCTTCTCATCCCGAAAGCGATCTGTTAACCGGCAAAGGTTTGGTAATTGGAGGAAGTCACCAGATCAGCCAGCTGAATGAAGAAATTCAATATGGCGACCTGAGTGCAGTGATCGTGCAGAATTCGCCCTTCTGGTCGAACTGGATAAGAACACCGGATATGTCCATCATCTTAATGGATGAATGGGAAAGCAAGATTGAAAAGCTGGCCCAGACAACCATACATGAAAATGTAACATCAATGGCCGGTGTTCCTACTTGGCTGATTGTTTTGTTGAAAAGGATACTGGAAATAACGGGAAAGGAAACAATTAAGGAAGTATGGCCAAGTCTTGAATTGTATATGCATGGCGGCGTAAGTTTTGTGCCTTATAGAAAACATTTTGAGAAACTCATTGGTGCTCCCATAAATTATCTCGAGATGTATAATGCATCGGAAGGATTTATTGCCGCACAGGATGATGTTGATAAGGAAGGCATGTTGCTGATGTGTGACCATGGAATTTTTTATGAATTCATTCCATTGGAAAACTATGGCCTTGATGATGCGGAAACATTGCAGATGGATGAAGTGGAAGAAGGCAGGAATTATGTGTTGGTAATTTCCACGAACGGCGGTTTATGGCGTTATGTAATTGGCGATACTATTCAATTTACCTCACTTTTCCCGCACCGTGTAAAGGTTTCAGGAAGAGTAAAGCATTATATAAATGCATTTGGAGAGGAAGTGATTGTTGATAATTCCGACCAGGCCATTGCAGCTGCCAGTGAAAGAACAGGCGCTATAGTTAAAGATTACACTGCGGCTCCCGTATATTTTTCCGATGCAGAAAATGGTGCGCATGAATGGCTGATTGAATTTGAAAAAGAACCGGGAAATTTTAGTGAATTTGTTTTTGAACTGGATCGTGCACTTCAAAATGTTAACAGCGATTACGAAGCCAAGCGCACAAAAGATATTGCTTTAAGAATGCCTGTGGTAAGAAAAGTATCTCCCCATACTTTTTCCAACTGGCTTAGCAGCAAGGGAAAACTTGGCGGGCAACACAAGGTTCCCCGATTAAGCAATGACAGGAAATATATTGATGAAATTATTGCCTTTATTCAATGATAAACGTTTCCTGTAAAAACTGTGGAAATAATTTTACCGGTAATTATTGCAATAATTGCGGTGAAAAGGTATATCATGAATCCGACAAAACACTGAAACACATATTTGAAGAAGCATTTCATTTTCTCACTCATTTTGAAGGGAAGTTTTTTAATTCTTTTCGCGCCATCCTAACACGACCTGGCAAACTTTCAAGAGATTATTGTAATGGCATCAGGAAAAAATACTTCAAACCCATTTCTTTTTTCTTAATGCTTGTAATACTATATCTTCTTTTTCCCGTTTTTGAGGGACTGAACATGAAAATGTATTACCATTCACAGCATGGTTTTTATGGCGATTATGCAACTTCTGAAATTGCAAGAGTAATGAAAGAAAGAAACTGGTCGGAAGAATACCTTTCCGGTGTTTACCAGGCAAAAGGTGAGAAGACATCAAAATTTCTTTTGTTTCTTGTTCTGCCGGTTATGGCAATATTCTCCTGGCTGTTCGGAATGAAAAAACGGAAATTTTATTTCGATCATTTTATTTTCAGCACCGAGATCATTTCATTGTTTATTTTATGGGGCTTTCTTTTGCTGCCGGTAATTATTTTACTTGCCAGGGCGGTGAATGTAAATTTGTTTACTTCAGAGGAACAAACCGGTATCAGCATAATAAGTGTGTTTTTTATTTACCTCGTATTGGCTTCCAGGCGATTTTTCAATTTTTCATGGCTCTACGCATTTATATATACATTTCTCTTTTCCGTGATTATGCTGGCCTTTTTTGAGATCGTATATAAATTCATTCTCTTTTACATAGCTATACATTTGGTTTGATAATTAAAACATTCTTTTACTTTTGCTCAATCAATTAAAGCATCATGAAATTACTTGAGAACAAGGTTGCAATCATTACCGGCGCTGCAAGGGGAATTGGAGAAGGAATAGCTATAAAATTTGCCGAAATGGGAGCAGCAGTTGCATTTACTTATATCAGTGAAGGCAGTGCAGAGAAAGCAAAAGCTTTGGAAGATAAACTTTCGGGCATGGGTATTAAAGCTAAATCTTACCGCAGCAATGCCGGTGATTTTGCTGCCTGTGAAGAACTGGTAAATAATGTGATGAAGGATTTTGGCGCAATTGATATTTGTGTAAATAATGCCGGTATTTCCAAAGATAATTTGTTGCTGAGGATGACGCCTGAACAATGGGATGATGTAATGAGCATCAATTTGAAAAGTGTTTTCAATATGACCAAGCAGGTGATCCGTCCCATGATGAAGGCTAAAAGCGGAAGCATTATTAATATCAGTTCCGTTATTGGTTTAATGGGCAATGCGGGGCAGTCGAGTTATGCTGCATCTAAAGCTGGTATCAATGGATTTACAAAATCAGTTGCAAAAGAATTGGGAAGCCGTAACATCAGGTGTAATGCCATTGCCCCGGGTTTTGTTGAAACAGATATGACATCTTATTTAAAAGAGGGCGAGCAGGCAGATAAATATAAGGCCGGCAT
>JAEZCV010000028.1 GCA_023429985.1 Bacteroidota bacterium
GCTGAGGGTTGTCGTGCAATAATCCTTTAACCGCTTCTCTTCCCTGACCCAGCTTATCTGCATTATAACTGAACCAGCTTCCGCTTTTTTGAACCACGCCCATTTCTACTCCCATATCAAGGATCTCTCCCACTTTGGAAACGCCTTCACCAAAAATGATATCAAATTCAGCTGTTCTAAAGGGAGGTGCCACTTTATTCTTCACCACTTTAACCTTTACCCTGTTACCAATTGCATCTTCGCCATCCTTGATCTGTGCCATCCTGCGTATGTCTAATCTTACGGAAGCATAAAATTTCAAAGCATTTCCACCGGTGGTAGTTTCAGGATTTCCAAACATTACGCCGATCTTTTCGCGCAGCTGGTTAATGAAAATACAGATGGTATTGGTTTTAGAAATGGTAGCTGTAAGTTTTCTCAATGCCTGCGACATCAACCTGGCATGCAATCCCATTTTTGAATCTCCCATTTCGCCTTCCAGTTCACCTTTTGGAACAAGAGCTGCCACGGAGTCAATCACCACTACATCAAGCGCTCCGGAAAGAATAAGGCGGTCGGCGATTTCCAGTGCCTGCTCCCCATAATCAGGCTGCGAGATCAAAAGATTATCTATATCAACACCCAGTTTCTGTGCATAGGCGGAATCAAAAGCGTGTTCTGCATCTATTATGGCACACATGCCTCCTTTCTTCTGGGCTTCTGCAATAACGTGGGTGGCAATAGTTGTTTTACCGGAGCTTTCCGGGCCATAGATCTCGATCACTCTCCCGCGGGGCAGTCCCCCAATGCCAAGCGCAGCATCCAGACCAATCGAACCTGTTGATATTACTTCCATCTGGTACTCACCCTTCTCATTCATCATCATTACACTTCCCTTACCAAAATCCTTGTCGATCTTGTCCATGGTAAGCTTTAATGCCTTTAGTTTTTCAGCGTTTGACATGTTTAAATTTTTGATTGGTTATTGATCGCTGGCCTTTAGTTGCCGCCTGGTTTGAATTATTAGCGAAACTAATGATTTTAGCAATTTAAAAATAAATTATTTAGTGGAAGATGATAAAAATTGCAAAAATTCCAGGGAGGTTTCTCTCATTATTATATAGGAAAAAACCTTTGGTGATATGAGCAGACCGCCGATGACGCATCTGGGGCAGATAAAGGCAGAAACCTTGTCAATAAAACCAGCGTCACTAATACATATTTGAAAAGATCCACAAAATCCTGCTCAACCTGCATTATCTGCGTTCCATTCTTCTATACATTAACAAATAAAATTTTTTGTTCATTTCTCAAGCCGCCCCACAGACATTATATTTGTTATCCAATTAAACACGATATATGAAAAAGATTCTTTTTGCCGCTATTTTTATGATTGCCATTGGCGCACAGGCCCAGGATAAAGAAAAAACGCCTGCTGCCAAAGGTGTTGTTTATGGTGTGGTTTCTGAAGAGAACAACCCTGCCACCACCGATGAACTGAAAACTAAACTGGTGGACGATAAATACCAGGGGCAGGTAAAAGGAAAAGTGGTAGAAGTTTGTAAGGCCGAAGGTTGCTGGATCCGCCTTGAAAGAAAAGATGGCACCAATATGATGGTGAGAGTTAAGAATCACGCTTTTTTGATGCCTGAAAATATTGTAGGAAAAACTGTATTGATTGAAGGTACTGCTGTAGTTAAAACCGAAACTGAATCTATGCGCAGGCATTATGCAGAAGATTCCGGCAAGCCAAAAGAAGAAATTGAAAAGATAAAAGGAGATCTGAAAGATATTCAGTTCTCCGCATCTGGAGTAAAAGTTCTTGATTAATAAATTTCCCGCTTCGGCGGGATTTTTTTTGCTTGTTATTACCTTTAGTATTCATGGCAAGAATTCTTTTCATTGTAATGATCATTTTTTCTTCCTGCGATAATATTGGAAGAAAGCCTTCAATAATGGCATCTCCCGACAGCCTTCCGCCCATTATTGCCATGGATGCCAATGTTACTCCCGATTCAACCCACCCGGCACCGCCCGTTTCGGTACCCGTAAAAAACCCAGAAGGCTTGTTCCGTTTTAATTATTCAATCGATTCTCAACAAGTGGAGCATACCATACAATTTAACAGGGATAAGTCTTTCAGGCTGGAAGAAAAATATTATCCCGGCGAAAAAATAATGGTAAGCAATGGCCATTGGTCGCCTTCCGATGGCTATATCTGGATCTATAACCAACAGGTTTTAAGGGGCAGGTATAAATGGAATGGTGACACACTACAATATTTTAGTCCTTCGCGCAACCAGGCGTTTCCTATGATGCAATCGCCCTCCATTCAATCCAATAAAGTTTGGCAGGAAAAAAGAAACCAGGGCATACTGTTTTTTGGAATTGGAAATGAACCTTTCTGGAGTGTTGAAGTTGCCGGAGATAATAAAATTAATTTTCAGCTCTCCGACTGGAATGCGCCTGAAACATTTAATGTAACCAGCTCGGTAAATAAAGATGGCATGCTGGTTTACAATGGAACCGGAGATACTGCCATGATCAGTCTTACCATCTATCGCCAATTCTGCAGCGATGGCATGAGTGATTTTGTTTACCCCAGAAAAGTTGAAGTTCAGTTAGGAAATACCTCTTTTTCAGGATGCGGCATGTTATATGCTCAATGATTTTGGCGATTTATTGTTTCAATTTTTACAATAGCAAACAATTAGCATCGTTATCACATTAGCTTTCTTAAACTTTGTTCATGGACAAAACCTATTTATTGTTGCGAAATAACCAGGAATCCGGACCCTACAACCTGGATGAACTTCAGTCAATCCAATTGAATGAACGTGATCTTGTTTGGGTTGAAGGGGAAAGTATTACATGGACCAAACCTTCTTCCATTGAAGCGTTGCAAGCAAACAGTAAACAAACAATTACTGTTCATGCGGAATCGTCTTTTAAAGATGAGCCATTGCAAAAAAGAAAAAAACCTGTTAACAAATACCTTGTAGCGCTTACCATCATGGCAGGTGCTTTTTCGGGCTGGATGTTAGCAAAGGGATTTCATGAGCAGGATAAGATTCATATTGCGGCTGCTGCTGCTAAACCTGGCCAGCAGGAAAATGATCAGCATTATATTTCATCCACCACAACTGAAGAAAGCCAACCTGTTGCCATAACTCCTTCATCAAAGGAGGAAATAAAATTTGAAAAAACCATCGCAACCAGTCCACCGCCAAAGGACGAACCGATATTAATTCCTACTTCGGAGGAAGAAGAAACGAGGCCGGAAGTTGAAAATGAAGCAACGGATAAAACAGCTGCTAACAAAGAAGAAAACGCGGAACCCAAAAAGAAAAATATATTTAAAAAACTGGGCGACTGGCTAAAAGCGGGTAAGGAACTTGACGAAGAAAAGAATACGGAGGAGAGGCAGGTAAACATTAAAGAATCTGTTACCGTTTCTGTAATTGCTTCTGATAACAATTGGATGATGGGAATTAAAGGACAGCAGGTAAAAGTTTTTAACCGCAGTAACGCGCGCTTACAATTTGGCAAGGTTGAACTTCATTATTATTCAGAGCAGAATTCGATCCTGGATAAAAAAACCATTGATATACCGACAATAGAACCTGGGAAATCAAAGTCTCTTTCCATACCCGATCACAAGCTTGCCGACAGGGTGGAAGCTATAGTTGTTGATGCAGTTGGCCTTGAATGATCAGAAATTATAGGAGGCTTTCAACCCGTAAAAGCTATAGCTTTCATTTCTGATCCAGGTTTCATATTTTGCCTGCACATCCAAACCCAGAATGCGCAATCCTATTCCTGGTGAAAGAATAAAACCATTGCCTTTTTCATCATTTAATCTTGCTGAACCCGTCTCCATTTTTATATAAACCAAAGGCAACCTGTATTTCAGTCCAACTCGAATAGGTATCCCCGTTAGAGCACTCAACTTTTGCTGTCCCTGGGCATGCTGGATGGCTTTTCCTCCAAACCGAACTATTCCAACAGAGCCTGTAAGTCCTAATTTTCCGGGTAATTTGATATCGGCACCTGCACCTGCACCCCAGCCATTATTATACAGGTTTTCGAAATTGCCTGTTGGTATGGCTCTTTCAACATAGGGTCCAATGCTGAACCCCTTCAATTGAGAAGATGCGGCCATGGAAACAGATGCAAGGATCAGCGTAAGGATGGCTTTCATAAAGGTTTTTTTTACAGTTACAAACTTCCTGCCATGGAAAAGGCAGCATATGTTTTATGCTGCCTTTGGCTTATAATTATTAGTTATTATTTAATCACTGCTGTCCGGTAAAAATTCAAAAAGCAAAAATTTTCCGCTGTAGTTCAATGTGGGCTTGAAGGGAAGCTATTTTTTTAAACCCTAAGCCCCC
>JAEZCV010000054.1 GCA_023429985.1 Bacteroidota bacterium
GTCAATAACAGGGTGCCACAAAAATCTCCTGTGCAATGGGGTGTCATCAATGCCAACAATATAACCTGGAACAATACAGGAACTGCTTTTGTTTTTGCACGCCAGGGTGATATTTATTTTTATGACCATCATTCAAAAAAACAAACCAGGATAACTAATACGGTTGAAGCAGAATCTGGCCCTGTTTTTATTGAAAATGATAATAAGGTCGCTTTCATACGAAACCAGGATTATTATGCATGGGATATAAATGCAGGCACGACCTATCAACTAAGCAATTTTGAAAAAGGATCTGCCCAAAGGAAACAATCCGCAAGTGAACAGGAAACCTTTCTTCAAACTGAACAACTTCATACTTCAATGGTGTTATCAGAAAGAAAAAAGATGCGCGAATTAAGAGAGGAAGCAAGAAAGCAACAATCGCCTCCGCGTATGAAAACAATTTATACGGGTGATAGAAATCTTTCTGGTTTAAGCATTGATCCCCATGCAACATACATTTCTTACCGCCTTGTAAAGCCGGCAACAGGTACACGATCTACATATGTTCCGGATTATGTTACCGAATCGGGTTTTACTTCAAACCTTACTGCCAGGCCTAAGGTAGGTGCCGCCCCTGGTGGCAGTGAGTTCTATATTTATGACAGGGAAAGAGATACGGTAATTCATGTAAAAACAAATGATATTCCCGGCATTAAAGACCAACCCGATTTTGTAAAAGACTATCCTGCCGATACTGCTGCTAAAAATAAAATTAGGCCGGTAACATTCTACGGACCATTCTGGAGTCCCTCTGGCAAACATGCAATTGTTGATATCAGGTCATCGGATAATAAAGATCGCTGGATCATGTTGCTTGATCCTGTAACTGGAAAATTAAAAAACCTTCACCGGCAGAGAGATGAAGCATGGGTAGGTGGCCCCGGAATTTTTTCACTGTTCTCCGGCAACTCCTGGATAGATGAAAATACTTTCTGGTTCCAGGGCGAAGAAACAGGCTATTCACATCTATACACCTATAATATTTCTACAGGCAGAAAAACAGCCGTTACATCGGGAAATTTCGAAGTATTAAATGCTCGCTTATCTAAAGACAAAAAAACTTTTTATATCACCACCAATGAAGTTCACCCCGGCGAACAGCATTTATATAATGTAGCAGTAACGGGCGGCACAAGAACAAGACTTACCCAATCAACAGGCGCTCACCAGGCATTTGTTTCTCCCGATGAAAAACACATTGCCATCATTCATTCTTACAGCAATAAACCATGGGAATTATTTCTCCAGGAAAATAAAAAGGGAGGTAAGTTATTCCAGATTACCAACAAAGCACAATCAGCCGAGTTTGCAGCCTATGCCTGGAAAGATCCCGAGTTAATTAATTTTAAAGCGTCGGATGGCGCTAATGTTTATGCCAGGCTATATAAACCTGCACAGCCACATCCTTCAAAACCTGCTGTTGTATTTGTTCATGGTGCCGGTTATTTACAAAATGCACATAAATGGTGGAGCAGTTATTTCAGGGAATACATGTTTCATAATTTACTGACGGATCTTGGATATACTGTACTTGATATAGATTATCGTGGAAGTGCGGGTTATGGCCGCGACTGGCGAACAGGAATTTACCGCCACATGGGAGGCAAGGATTTAGATGATCATATCGATGGTGCAAAATATCTTGCAGATGTTCACGGTATAGATCCAAAACGCATAGGCATTTACGGTGGTTCTTACGGAGGCTTTATTACGCTGATGGCATTATTTACAAAGCCGGATGCTTTTGCTGCAGGGGCTGCGTTAAGATCTGTTACCGACTGGGCGCATTATAATCATCCCTATACTTCCAATATTTTAAATGAACCTTATAATGACAGTCTTGCCTATCGCCGAAGTTCTCCCATTTATTATGCCGAAGGACTGCAATCACCTTTACTCATGTGCCATGGAATGGTTGATGTAAATGTGCACTTCCAGGATATTGTTCGGTTAACACAAAGGTTGATCGAACTAAGAAAAGAAAACTGGGAACTGGCCGTGTATCCGGTAGAAGATCATGCCTTTGTTGAACCCAGCAGCTGGGCCGATGAATATAAGAGGATTCTTAAGCTGTTTGAAACGCATTTGAAAAAATGATCAGAACAGCGTAAGCGGTTTATTTTCTTCACCTAATTCCGGAAGGTTAGTCCATTTGTATGGATCAATTTTAGTAAGACCATCAGGTCTTTCTTTTGTGGTACGTATTGTAAACACCGGGTGGAATTCCAGTTCTTCCGAAGGCAATTCATATTCGAGAAGTGAACGAAATTCTTCATCTGGAAGATTGTTGTCAAGCCATTTCAATTCAAGTTCCTTTGGTAAGAACAGCGGCATTCGAAAAGCCTGGTCGCCGCTGTTATGAATTTTCGACATCAGTTCATTGGCAGCCCTGGTTACAACCGAAAACGTTCCCGTTACTTCACCCGTTTCCACATCGGCTTTATGAGGATAATGGTATAATGCAGGCAGGCAAAACATTTCTCTCGATCTTAGCCTGATGAAGTATGGGATTTTATTTTTAAACCCTTTCACTTCCCTGTGTTCGAAAATACCGGTTACAGGAACAAGGCATCTTTTATTTCTAATGCGATGCCAGTAGCTGCGTTTATCGTCAATAATTTTTTCGCTGCGCGCATTGCACATGGAAGAACGTCCTTTTTTAATTTTTTCAGGTGTATCAAAATATTCAGGTATGATGCCCCATTCAAAAAGCTGTAATTGAAGACCCTGTTCACCGGTAATAACAACAGGATATTTCCTGTAAGCCTGAGCCTGTACATGCAGCAGGGCTGAGGGATCGAAATCAACCTGGTTAATGTCGAGATCGAGAAAATATTGGGTTATTGTTCCAACCCCGGCGGCAAATGAAACATCGTAACACATGCTTCTTATATTTCCTCAAAAATATCCCCAAATTGCTTCTCCCATTCAACAAGAATTATGGATGAATTTGTTCATTAATGGGAATGCAGGTTCTTTGAAAGTTATTTTCAGGCTAAGAAAGATTTTTGGCACAGTGTTTCGAATATATTTATTGAAGCAGTTGATAAACGCTGATCATCTCTCACAACAATTAATATTAAAAACAGGGATGCAATCAAATAAGTTTTTCAACGGACTTGTGGTTATTGGTTTTTTGGGAAAAGCATAGTGAATGTGGTGGTTCACTAATTACTCGAATTATTACTTCTTTTAAAGGTCACAATATACGTGACCTTTCCTTTTTTAATTTTTCTACCGGCAAGCCATTTAAGCATTCTTTTTATTGTGCCCCTTTGTGCCTTCCTGTCTTTGTGGTTCAAAAAAATACGATTGAATAATTTACAACTCAGGACAAACCATACTGAAATTCAAAATGAATATTTCTTCTGCATAATTTTATTCCTGAACTTCATGTTATGATATTAGATCTGAAAGAACTTAAACCCGCCGACGTACAATATTATTTACAGCATGCCATTGCACCCCGGCCAATTTGTTTTGCATCTACCATAGATAAGGAAGGAAATGTAAATCTGAGTCCATTCAGTTTCTTCAACCTGTTTTCATCTAATCCACCCATTGTTATTTTCTCGCCTGCACGCAGGGTGAGGAACAATACAACAAAGCATAGCCTTGAAAACGTTAAGGAAGTTCCGGAAGTTGTCATCAATATATTAAACTACAGTATGGTGCAACAGGCTTCTTTAGCCAGTTGCGAATATCCAAAAGGAACCGATGAATTTATAAAGGCAGGATTTACAAAAGAAAAAGCATCCCTGGTGGCGCCACCGATGGTAAAGGAATCGAAAGTTAAACTGGAGTGTAAGGTAATTGAGATTAAATCACTCGGAGAAGCAGGTGGTGCAGGGCAACTGGTGATTTGCCAGGTTTTAGCCATGCACATTGATGACAGTTTACTGAATGCCGATAAAAAGGTTGACCAGGCAAAACTTGACCTTGTTGCAAGGCTTGGAGGCGACTGGTACTGTCGTGTTACCCCAGATAACTTATTTATTGTACCAAAGCCCAATACAAAATTGGGAATAGGAATAGATGCATTGCCGGCATCTGTTCGCAACAGTAAAATATTAACCGGCAATCACCTGGGCATGCTGGCCAATGTGGATGAAATGCCGGTGATAGATCCTTCTTACGAGGATGAGCACCTGAAAAACATCATTCAGTATTATTCATTAAATCCGGCGGACATGGAAAAAGAATTGCACCTCCACGCATCAACATTGCTGGATCAAAATAAAATTAGCGAAGCTTGGCAGGTTTTACTTTTTCAATTATGATTTTGCTGCCCAGCCAAAAACCTTCTTCAGGATGTCGGTGGTTCGGGCCAGAGGATTTTCGCGAATGTTCATTTCCTCTTTGGCTACCTGGTCGAACAAGGCATTTACAGCCCGGTCAACAACATAAGCAGGCAAATCGGGATTGAGTTTATTTATGGTTGTGGGGAAATTATTATAAGTGTTGATCACGTCTGAATAATATTTTGTGGCGCTGAACTTATCGAGTGATGATTTTACAACAGGAGAAAAAGCATTAATAAGCTTCTGTGTTGTTTTCTCCCTGAAGTAATTGGTTGCAGCATCCTTAGGACCCGAAACAATATTTAGCGCATCTGTGATAGTAATTTCCTTAATAGCGTCCATGAAAATGGGCCCTGCGTGACCCACCGCATCTTCCGCAGCACGGTTGATCTGTAAAATAGCTTTGTCAACCATGGAACCCATTCCCAGCTGGCGCAGAGTATTTTCAATTTTCTGGGCTTCAGGAGGAAGAAATAATTTATATACGTTACTTCCAAAAAATCCGTCGGTTTTATTCAGGGTAGCTATTCCTCTGCCAACCCCTTTGTCAAGTGCCTGCCTGATAGCCTGGGCCGCTTCGGCCTGAGTTACTGAACCTGTTACAGGATAGTTTATTACGTCGCAGGAAATTACTGAAAGGCTTAACGCCACCATTAAAAAAAGATGTTTCATTGCCTGAAATTAAATTTTATAATTTTCAGAAGATGCATAAACCGGGCCCAACTTGGTTTTATTCCCCCCGGATTACCTCTTTACTGATGTTGCCAGCCCAATTCATCGTGTTTTATTCAGTATCAGTACCTTTGCAGCCTTCAAAAGCAAGTATGCAAACCCAACATTTATCAGAACAGGAAATTATCAGGAGAGAAAAACTGGCAGGGATCCAAAAAATGGGGATCGATCCTTACCCGGCAGCATTGTACCCCGTTTCGCATTATTCAAATGAAATAAAATCTTCATTCAGGGATGAGTCGAAAGATGATTTTGCATCGGTTTGCCTGGCAGGCCGCATCATGAGTGTGCGTGATATGGGAAAAGCATCATTTGCCGAATTACAGGATTCGAACGGAAGAATTCAGATTTATATAAAGAAAGACGACCTGGCGAAAGAAGGTGATACTTCGCTTTATGATCTGCTTTGGAAAAAACTGCTTGACATAGGCGACTTTATAGGCATTAAAGGATTTGTTTTCCGTACCAAGATGGGAGAGATATCGGTGCACGTTAAAGAGCTTACGCTGCTGGCTAAATCACTAAAGCCTTTACCGATTGTAAAAGAAGCAGAGGGACAAACTTTTGATGCTGTTACCGACCCCGAATTTAAATACCGCCAGCGCTATGCCGACCTGGTGATCAATCCCTCTATAAAAGAAACCTTTATAAAGAGAACTAAACTTATTAATTCCATCCGTGAATTTTTAAACCAGCATGGTGCACTTGAAGTGGATACACCTGTATTGCAAAGTATTCCGGGCGGTGCTGCTGCAAGGCCTTTTGAAACCCATCATAATGCACTGGATGTTCCTTTTTATTTACGTGTAGCAAATGAACTGTATCTAAAGCGATTGATCGTTGGCGGGTTTGACTGGGTATATGAGTTCAGCAGGAACTTTCGTAACGAAGGTATGGACAGAACGCATAATCCTGAATTCACCATACTTGAATTTTATACAGCCTACAAGGATTATCTGTGGATGATGAATGTTACTGAAAAGCTTCTTGAAAAGGCAGCTGTTGATGTTTGTGGCACTACTGAAGTTCCTGTTGGTAATAATACCATCTCATTCAAGGCTCCCTTTAAAAGGATCAGCATTTATGATGCTATAAAAGAGCACACAGGCATAGACGTTAGTGAAATGAATGAAGAAGCGCTGAGAGGTGTGTGTAAGCAATTGCATGTTGAAACAGATGCATCCATGGGGCATGGTAAACTTATTGACGAGATCTTTGGTGAAAAATGCGAGCACCATTATGTGCAGCCTACATTCATAATTGATTACCCTGTTGAAATGAGTCCGCTTACAAAGAAGCATCGCAGCAAACCTGGCCTGGTGGAGAGGTTTGAACTCATTATAAATGGAAAAGAAATAGCCAACGCCTACAGCGAGTTAAATGACCCTATTGATCAGCGTGAAAGATTTGAAGAACAGGTAAAACTGATGGAAAGAGGTGATGAGGAAGCCATGTATATTGATTATGATTTTTTAAGAGCTTTGGAATATGGCATGCCTCCAACTTCGGGAATTGGCTTTGGTATTGACAGGCTTTGCATGTTGCTGACCAACCAGCCGTCTATCCAGGATGTTTTGTTGTTTCCTCAAATGCGCCCGGAGAAATGGGTTGTTGATGCCAATGAAGAACAAAAGAGTTTGTAAATACCGGTTAAGCCATCATCAATCAAGAAAAATATCTTTCATAAGTTCATTGCCAGGGCTGAAGGAATAGCCTGAAAAATCGAAAATACCTTCAGCTCCCAGCACTTCTTCATCTATAAAGAAATTACCCGTGCATGTTTCAGAGTTTTTTGAAAGAATGTGAAAAGCCGCGTCTGCAACTATCTCCGGGGTTCGACTCATTTGCATGATCGTATCTCCACCCAATAAGTTTTGAACCGCTGCAGTGGCAATGGTTGTTTTTGGCCAGAGTGCATTTGCAGCGATGCGGTATTTTTTTAATTCTTCTGCAAGTCCCAAAACAATCATGCTCATTCCATATTTACTTAAAGTATATGCCAGGTGCGCTCCAAACCATTTTGGATTCAGGTTAAGAGGTGGAGATAGATTGAGTATGTGTGCATTGGAGGATTTTTTAAGATAAGGAATGCAGGCCCGGCTCATTAAAAATGTTCCGCGCACCTGTATACCCTGCATCAGGTCGAAACGTTTGGCCTCCATTTGTTCGGTGGAATTCAAATTGATCGCACTTGCATTATTTATTAAAATATCGATGCCTCCCAGTTCCTTTACAGTTGTTTCAACAGCAAGGTTGATATCCTCTTCGTTCCGGATATCGCATTTAACCGCAATAACCTTCACACCAAAATTCCTGATTTCTTCGGCTGCTGTATGAATGGTTCCTTCCAGTTTTGGATGCGGATCGGTGGTTTTGGCTGCGATGGAGATGTTAGCACCTTCTATTGCAAGTTTAATGGCAATGGCTTTACCAATACCGCGACTGCCGCCGGTAATGAGCACATTTTTATTTTTAAATTCCATAATTAATATTCAGCCTGGGGCGGTTTGGTTTGCATGATGGATTCGATCTTTTCCATTATTTCTGGTGTTAGTTTTGGTAGAACATCCAGTGCCTTTAGATTTTCTTCCAGTTGTTCTTTTTTTGTTGCTCCTAAAATAGCTGTTGTTACATCGGGGTTTTTTATACACCATGCAATGGCAAGTGTTGATTGCGCTGTTCCAAGCTCGTTAGCAACTGTTGCCAGTTGTTTTACTTTGGCCAGTTTTTCTTCCACCATCCATCTTTCTTTCAGCCAGTCAAAACCTTCCAACGCAAACCGGCTACCTTCGGGAACGCCATCGTTGTATTTACCAGATAACAATCCCGATGCCAGCGGGCTCCATATAGTGGTTCCCATTCCAACAGTGCGAAAGATGTTGGTGAATTCGGCTTCCATTTTATTTCTTTCCAGCAAATTATACTGGGGTTGTTCAACCGATGGGCCAATAAGATTCAATTGCGACGCTGCACGGTGGGCTTCCATGATTTCTGCGGCACTCCATTCACTGGTTCCCCAGTAAAGAATTTTTCCCTGCTGTATTAAATGGTTCATTGTCCACACCACTTCTTCAATAGGCACATTTTTATCGGGCCTGTGGCAGAAATAAAGGTCAAGATAATCAAGTCCTAATCTTTGCAAAGCTTCATGACAGGCTTCAACAAGATGTTTGCGGCTAAGTCCCCACTGGTTGGGTTTTTTTTCTTTACCCTTCCATCCAAAAAATGCTTTACTGCTAACCGTATATGATGTGCGTTCCCAGTTTTTTTTCTTTAAAACCCTTCCCATTAATTTTTCGCTTTCACCCTGGGCGTACACTTCTGCATTGTCGAAGAAGTTGATGCCATTATCATAGGCCATGCTCATTAAATTTTCGGCATTGGTTACATCTATCTGTTTATGAAAGGTTACCCAACTGCCATAGGAAAGAACGCTGAGCTGCAGGCCCGATTTTCCCATTCTCCTGTATTCCATATCAAAATAATTTGCTTAAAGTTATAGGAGTTGAATTAAAGTTCTGTTGCAGAGTATGCAGGCCTGACCCGGTTAAAATGAAGATAAATAATTAAACAAGGGTCTTCCGCTGCGCACACCCATGTGTTGCCCTTCGTCCACCACTACCATTCCGTTTACTACTACGTAATGAAACCCTTTGGAATAAGCATGAGGCTTTTCGAAAGTAGAAAGGTCGAGCACCTCATTTTCGTCAAATATTACTATGTCGGCAGCAAAACCTTCCTTAATTAAACCACGGTCCTTTAAATTAAATTTTTGTGCAGGCAATGATGTCATTCTTCGTATAGCTTCTTCCAAAGAAATTAGTTTTTGTTCGCGCACGTAGCGGGCCAGAACTTTTGCATTAGTGGCATATCCCCTGGGGTGTGGCACACCGTTATTAAATATTCTTATGCTTGCATCGGAAGCAAACATGCTAAAAGGATATTGCATAATTCTTTTAACGTCTTCCTCTCCCATACCATGAAACACCATTCCGGCACCACCAGCCAGCATCATATCTATTATGGTGAGCGCTTCTTCTTTTGCTTTGTGTTTTCTGCCCTTCATTAAATTGATCTGCTCAATGCTTTTGCCATTATAGCTGGTATCGGCATTATGGTTGGCAACAACTGCATAACCAAAATGTTTGAGTTTTCTTTTTTTGAGATTTTTGAGTAGGTCTTCAATTACATATTTGCGTACATCAGGCCTTTGCAGGCGGGCATAAATTGAATCTCTTCCATCCGCCAGTATTTCACCCGGAAGCAGTGTACTTAATGAAGTGCTGCTGGCAGTATAAGGATATTGGTCTATGGTTACATCAATACCATTTTCACGTGCCTTTTGCACCATGGCAAGTGTTTGAATACTTCGTCCCCAATTCTGATGACCACTCACTTTAAAATGAGAAATCTGAACAGGCAGGTTTGCTTTACGCCCAATCTCTAAAACTTCTTCAATGGCCGTGGCTATATTATCGCCTTCACTTCTCATGTGAGAAGCATAAACACCATTATATTTTGAAACTACTTTGGCAAGACGAACAATTTCTTCCGTTTCCGAATAGGCTCCCGGGATGTAAAGAAGTCCTGTGCTCATTCCAACTGCGCCGGCTTTCATTGCATCTTCTACCAGCAATTCCATTTGTTGCATTTCGTCCTCTGTAGGTTTGCGGTTGGCTCTTCCCATAACAGCTCTTCTAACATCGTTATGCCCTATTAAACTTGCAACATTTACCGAAGTGCGCAAAGAATCAATTTGTGACAGGTATCTTTTTATGTTAACACGAGAAGAACCGCAATTTCCGGTAATAACCGTAGTTACGCCGTCAAGTATAAAATTATTGGCGGTTGGATTTTTCATTTCATCATCTTCGATATGCGTGTGAACGTCAATAAAACCAGGCGCCACTATTCTACCGCCTGCATTGATAATCCTGGTTGCTTTCAGGCCGTTTACGTTTCCAATTCGGAAGATTTTTCCATTCAGTACAGCAATGTCGGAGCGGTACCAGGAGTTGCCGGTTCCATCGAGTATGCGGCCATTGTTTATAATAAGATCTACTGAATCCTGTGCAGATGCATTGAAAACAGAGGTGAGGAATATTAAAATAAATGCTGATCTCATTGTTGTCATTTAGTAATTGAAATAAAACATGGTTGGAAAATCATAAATTCAGATATGAAAGCTAATAAAATAATTACCGGTTTACGTTTTGTTTTGATTTTTTTAGTTATTTCTTATCCTTCGCTGGCGCAGGATGCAGGGGAACATGGGCCTTCAATGGAGAGGCTTCAAAAAATAAAAGAATTGAAAGCTTATGTTGACTCAGTTTTTAACCATCAGCAAAAAATTCAAAACATACCAGGACTTAGCTATTCAATTATGGTGGATGGCGAAGTTGCGTTTTCAAATTCTTTTGGCATTCAAAACATAGAGGAGAAAATTGCTGTAAGCACTTCATCTGTATTCAGGATAGCTTCCATGACAAAGAGTTTTACAGCATTAGCCATTTTAAAATTGCGCGACGAAGAAAAATTGTTGTTAGATGATCCTGCCTGGAAATATGTTCCCGAAATGAAGAACTGGGAAAAGAAAGAAATTACTATTCGCATGCTCTTAACACACATGGCAGGATTTCCGGAAGACAATCCCTGGGGCGACAGGCAGCTTTCCATGCCTGAAGCGCAATTCTCTGAATTTCTTGAAAAAGAGCCATCCTTTTCCACTGCTCCCGGCACTTCTTATGAATACAGTAACCTGGGATATGCAATCCTGGGCAGGATCATCAGCAATATTTCAGGTATTTCTTACCAGCAATATGTAAATGATAATATTTTTCTACCTCTGGATATGAATGATAGTTATTGGGAAGCAGGCGAAATTCCCGGAAATAAATTTGCAAATGGCTATCGCTTTATCAATTCATCCTACCTGTTGCAGCCCGCTGCAGCAGATGGAGCCTTTGCTTCAATGGGCGGAATGTTTACAACCATTTCTGATTTCAATAAATATATGAAACTCCATTTGAGCGCCTGGAGCAATGGGAACGATCCGAATCTTATTATAAAACCATCTTCAATAAAAGAAATGCACATGCCTTACACCTTAACTGGCTTCCCCGGCAACCAGGCCGGATGTGCAACTGTTTCGGGTTATGGTTATGGATTAAGGTGGACGCAGGACTGCAAGGATAACATTTCGGTTGGACATAGTGGTGGTTTGCCCGGTTATGGCAGCAACTGGACCATTCTTCCGGAATATGGAATTGGAATTGTTTCTTTTGCCAACCGAACTTACGCAACGCTTGCAAATATTAATGCCTCCATGCTTAATGATATTATTTCAAAGTCGGGTTTAGGAAAAAAAGAAGCGCCTGTTACAAATATTCTTGCAAAAAGAAAAGAACAATTACTGGAGTATCTGCCATCCTGGAATAAATCGGCTTCCTCTGAAGTTTTTGCTGTTAATTTTTTTTATGATCAGGCCTTGGATGAATTAAGAAAGCAAACTTCTTTTGTATTCAATAAAATAGGAAAAGTAAAAAAGACACATCCCCTTAAAGCACTGAACAACTTACGAGGAAGTTTTATAATTGAAGGAACAAAATCAAAAGCAGAAGTTTATTTTACTTTATCGCCCGAATCATCACCAAAAATTCAGTATTTCAGGATCCGTGAATTAACGCAATGATTTTGCCTGGTCTCCTGGATTATTTAAAGCCTTCTTCTTAGAAAAGGACTGGGCTTTTTTATAGGTGGCACTTCGCCAAAGCCATTCAACCGGGCCAAACTGAAAATAATGTAACCATATACTGCTTATTAATACCTGTAAAAAAAACACAGTAATTGCAAACAGTGCCTGGTGTACCGATCCAAGTTTTCCCAGCATGTTGAGGCCGAAAGGCAAAAAGAAAATAGTGGCAACTATACTTTGGAAAATATAATTAGAGAATGCCATTCTACCTACAGGACTAAGGACCTGCACCATTCTTTTTCCAAACCCGGTTGAACCTAATAAAAAGAAAAATGCTACATAGCCAATTGCTAAAGGTGCCACACCAAGAGCATAGGCAATGGTTTTATAAAAACCCTGTTGTTTAAGATCATAATAATCGCCACTACTAATACCTGCCATATAAAAATTTGCCGGAAGGCCAATGGCAAGCCCACAAATTCCTATGATCAATAATAGCTTATAATTCTTAATTAAAGATTTGTACCTGCCATTGCGACCCAGCAAATAGCCAAGAATAAACATTCCTAAAACCTTAGGAATGCGCGACTGGAAGAAAAGGTCCTGGTATCTCCAGAAAAACCCGGCAATATTTGATTTAACCAGGTCGAAATAATCCATGCCGGAAACAAAAACAAGATATTCTTCAAAAGAAGTAATGCCTGTAATTTTTTCATCAACGCTAATTGCCGTTTCTCTTAAAAAGAATTCAGGTGTTCGTATGGGCGACCAAACCATTTTGAGATAGTATAAAAGAACAGGCAACAGAATTAGAACAACGGCTGTAATAAAAAGTGTTCTATCCTTACATTTCCTAATGGCAAGCAAAACAAAACCAAGCATAGCATAAAAGGCAACGATATCACCTACCCACAACAAAACAATGTGTGCCAGTCCAAGCAATAACATAAAAAACAATCTCCGCCTGGCAAAGGAAACGGGCTTCAGTTTGTTTTCTTCTCTCCTTTGCATTTGAATGGCCAGTCCCCAGCCAAAAAGCAAACTGAAAATGGAATAAAATTTTCCTTCGAGAAACATATGATCCAGGAAAGTGAAAGCATTATCCCAGCTCGTTGTATAGGCAGGATCCAGCATGTCGGGCCGCGCAAAAAAATTAAACCCCGGAATATTTGCTATAAATATACCCAGCAGTGAAAAACCTCTTAAGGCATCCATAACGGTTAAACGATCGGAATTACACAGAGGAGAAAATGTTGACATGCAGACTTAAAAATAGGTAAAACTAAATCTACATATAAGATCCCAGAGTTGCAACTATGCTTATGATTTAGTGCTTTCGCCAACAAACCATTGTTCTTTATTTTTAAAAAGAACATTGAATGTTGTAAGTGTTCCGTAAATGCGGGTAATGTATTGCTGAAGATTTACTTTGTCCTCATCGGTGAGTTTTTTATGGGCATTGATTTGCTGTTCCATAACGCGCAACCGGTCGCGAAGCATAACAATCTTGTGAAAGAAATCCTCAATAGGAATTTCTTTTGGTTTTAAAGATCTGTCGGCGGGCTGCAAAGCCATTGTTCCGCCCTGCCAGCGATCGCCTAGGGCCACAGGTTCCGAAATACCGCCCCAAAGCCTTAATATTTTAAGCAAAGAACGTTCAACATCGGAGTGTGTTTCAATTTCTTCGGAAACATTTTCAGGAATGATCTCTTCCAGGTTGGTATCGGTTTTATCTATCTCTTTAATTCCATGATAAATGAATGAAATAAGATAGGTGGCAAACCTTAGGCCTACAATAACGCCTGGGCCATGCTGTGTATGTTGAAGTCGGGTTCCTATACCAAGAGTTAGCTGGTCCATTAAAAGAATTTGTTGTGAAGATAAAATAGAATTAAAAATCTGCGCCCGATTTGAATTGTTCGCCAGCAGTTTTAATGTATAAACGGAAGTCGTAGTCACGGGCGTGAAGGCAAAACTCGTAGGATGGACGATAGCGAGCCATGAAAATATCGAGTTGCTCATTTTCCAGCGCGGTAAGTTCTTTCACCAATAACTTATTAAAACGATGATCAATAAATTTATCCATTTCCTGCTGAATGAGCCGTTCACGAAATTTTTCCATTGATTTATTCTTGCGGAACTGGAAAACCCTGATAAGTTCCTGTAAATCTATACCCGCTCCTGTAGCATTCACGGATGTCATGGAGGCCAGGTTGGGACGCTTAAATTCAAATGCCTTTTTATACTCACGACGGTTGTTAATGGAATCTTCTTTATACAAACGCGTACGTATGGTAACTCCCGGCAGCAGGTTGCCTTTTGTAACCAGGTTCAGGTTAAGAGCAATGTCGAATTGTGAAACATCCGCAATTTTCAATACAGGATATTTAGGTGTAGGCCTGCCTAAAAATAAAAACCAGATGGAGTCCTGTTCCGAAACTTCTATCTTGTAACGGCCAAGTGTATCCGTATACGTAATGTGGCCGGAAGAACTAATAACAGTTACCGATTCAATAGTATGCTGCCTCGAGCTGTCGAATACCGTGCCTTTAACTTCATACTGTGCGTAAGATTCAGAATGAAAAAAAGCAGAAGCTGCAATGCCAAGTAATAAATAATATATAACCTTAAACTTCAAGTTAGAGTTTGGGGCAAATAACTAAATTATTTGCAAATGCTTTGGTAAATGGAAAGGCCCCGTGATTCCATGGTAAAAAATATCCTCAATTCACCGGAGGTTGGTACAAGCACTTCTTTGTAAAATATTGATAGCCCTGTGCTTATCAGCCCTATGGTGGTGGCACAGGATTTTAAGGAGTGCTTTAAACGGAAGTTATGACATACCCCGAATTCAGCAAAAAAGACAAATTAAATGAACCGGAGAATATATTAATTGAAAGGCCATTGATGACTGATGAAAACAGGCCCTTAAATGGGAAATATGCTGACCCTGATGAAGATGATGACGATCTCGATGAAGAAGACGACCTTGTTTTAGGTGACGACGATGTGGAAGGCGATGAAGAAGAATTTGAAGTTGAGTTGGAAGAAGACATGGATGATCCTGATATCGACGACGACGATCTGATTATAGATACCGACGACGATGTGGATGATGAAGATGATGACCTGTGAAAACATTAGCCTAAGGCTTGCTGAAAGGCAAGCCTATTTTTTTGTCGATATTTCTTCTGTTAGCTTTTGAAGTTTGAGGGCATCATCTACAGCATAGCCATGAATATCGTTATTAAAAAAGGCATAAATCGTGTATCCTTCTTTCTTCCATTTTTTAAATTTTGCTGCATAGGATTTCAGCATATTGTCGTCATAGGCAGAAGCATACAATTCGCCCGGACCATGAAATCGCACATAAATAATATCTGAAGTAAAAATTTCTTTGTACGGAAACCCGGCTCCCGACTGTGCCATCACAAAACCTATATTATACAATTCCATTAAACCCAGACTTTCCTTTTCCAGCCAGCTCGAATGGCGTACTTCCATTACAAACCTGTAACTCCCAAACTCAAATTTCAGGGCGCGGTAAAAATTCTCAACAACTCCTTTATTGAAACTTACCATGTGAGGCAGCTGAACCAGCACAGGGCCCATTTTCATTTTCAATCCTTCAAAAACTGAAAAAAAGCGCTGCAAAGGCTCTTCAGGGTCTCTTAATTTCTTCATGTGGCTGAGAAACCGGCTCATTTTGGGACAAAAAATGAAATTCTTTCCTACCGTTTCACGCCAGATTTGAATGGTTTCGGAGGAAGGAAGCCGGTAAAAACTGCTGTTGATTTCCGTTGTGTGGAAGGTGCTGGCATAGTGCTCCAGCCATTTTGAAGCTGGAAGTCCTTTGGGGTACAACTGCCCGTTCCAATGCTTATAAACCCATCCTGAGGTTCCAACATGAATACTCCCTTCCATATTCATATATAAAAAAACAAATGTGCCATACAACCAATGGTTGTCCTGAACCGTCAATATGCCTTAATTATTTTCTGAATGCTCAAACTTTTTAAGAAAAAAAACAGGCTGCCGGCTGTTCAAAAACCCCTTCCTCCGCTGGCCATGTGCCTTCTGATGGATATGTTGGGTTACGCCAGCTTTCTTGTTCCTTTTTTCGGGGAGTTTTTTGACCTTATATGGGCTCCCATTTCAGCCATTATATACATGAGGATCTTTGGAGGTGTAAAAGGAATTTTTGGGGGGACTTTTAATTTCCTCGAAGAAATTTTACCGGGTTTGGATATCATTCCAACCTTTACGCTTACCTGGTTCATGCTCTACCATAAAAGAAATAAACAGTCATTTACTGTTCCAACTGTCAGGTAATTACCTCTACCAGTTTCAATTGCTTATCTATAACAAGAAATTGCCCGGCATAGCCCGGGGCAATTTTTCCGTACCTGTTTTCCAGCCCCAGAACCTGTGCAGGATAGAGACTGCACATACGGTTTGCTTCACCTTTTTCAATACCGGCGTGGGTTACAAGGTTAAAAAAAGCATCGTACATACTAAGTGCAGAGCCGCTAAGGGTACCATTGCATACGTAATGATCGGTGTTTAATATGTGCTGGTAGGGTCCATCAACCGTAACGGTTACCGCATCGGTAATGGCAAACAGCCTTTCGCCCAGGATTTTCTTTGCAATGGCTACAGCATGGAAATCTACATGGTAACCATCGGGAATGATGGATGCTTTTACGGCCGGATGGAGAAAGGCAGCGCCTGGCATTCCTGGTTCGCGATGATGAAAATTACTCATGGCATTGAATAAATGCGTAACCGCAACCACTCCGCCGTTAAAAGCCTGCATGGACTGGGCGTAGCTTGCATTGCTATGGCCGGCAGATATTTTTACATCGTAGGATAATATGAGGTCAATGATCGGCTTTTTGCAAATTTCCGGTGCCAGGGTGATCATGGTAATAATGCCTTTGCCATATTCAAGCAAATCCTTTACTTCTTCCCCGGTTGGGGGATGAATATATTCTTCCAGGTGGGCTCCTTTTTTTAAGGGATTGATCCAGGGGCCTTCGATATGCAAACCATGAACAGCATTATTGCCGGTTGATTTATACAACCTTACTGCATCGATACATTTTTTTATTACTCCCATGGCGTTTGTAGCCACCGTTGGTTGGAATAACCCGGTTCCTGACTGCAGGAACTTTTCTGCCATTAATTGTAAAGTTTCAACCGAAGGAAAAAGGGAGAACAACCGGGATTGCGCGCCATATACCTGGATATCAATAAATGCAGGCAGAATCATACAGTTCTCATAAAAATGATGTGCTATGTTACCTGGCAGTTTTTCCCCTGGTAATATTTGAACAATGGAATCTCCTTCAACAATAATGGCAAGGTTTGAATGAAATGATGCTCCATCAAAAACCGCAGAGGCAGAAAACGCTTTTAGCATTTATAATTTTGAATAAAGTTCAGCAAAGGAATTCTGCAAACAAAACTATCCATTATCCAATTGCCCGGAACGCATCATTACCTGCTGCATGCCACCAAAAAGAGACTTCCATATCACACCAAAAAAAGATTGGGTTGTCAGTCTCATGAACTTCACTTCCCTGGCCACCCGGTGCGTTCCGTCTAAAGGATTGCTTTGATAAAGCATATGGTTATTTACGGCCCGGGTGAGGAATTTCCTGTTGGAAACAGCTCCTGTAACTTCATCGCGCTTACGCAACACAACAGCGAGGTTGTTATAACGCATATCAACATTCGTAAACGTGGTATATTCATCGGCCCTCATTGAAAAATTTAATTTGCTGATATTAACTGAAGGCAGTTCAATATTGGCAAGAGGTATGGATATCTGGTTAAGTTGCGCTGCAGTAATATTATTTATGTCACCCGTCATATCGAACCGGCCGTTTGAGGAGTCGAGATAAAATCTAAAACCTGCCTCAATAGATGACGTTCCCAGGATATATCCTTTAGCCGACACCAAACAATAGGGATTAGTGTTAATGATACTTCTTCGATTGGTAATATTCTTTATGTGGAGATCAATTTTGTTTAAAGAAACATTTCCTTCCAGCCCCGAACCGCTATTTTTCTCGGTATATAGAACAGATGCTTCCTTCAACATAATATTTTTCACAAGGATTGACAAGGGCGACTTAGCGAGTTTAAGATGTGGATAGCTCCCCGATTTATCTACAAACCTTCTTTCAGTTGATTTATCAAGGTAAATTTTAAGATCCGGATTAGAAATGATAATACTGTCAGCCTCAACCTGGTTATGGTGGATAAATCTTTCAAGAGGTGCGTTTACAAATCTTATTTTATTGAATTCAACATAGTAAAGGCTTTGTCTTAATCCCGTTCTTTCATAAAAATCTTCTTTTTCCAAAGTAGGCTGCATTTTAAAGCTGTCAATTTCAATTGAGCGTGTTTCGGAAGAATAAGTTATCCATTCGGCCTTTAGTTTATAGGAAGAATCGGCAGACCGGAATTTAAGATCATGGAACTTCAGGAATATTGATTTTGTAAATCCTATTCTTGTGGTATCAAATGCCGAAGCACTATCCACACGAATGTCATCGAAGTCTGCATCAAAACGATCAAACTGCAGTTTAACCGATTCTGAAGTATCTGCATTGCGATACAAAAGTTTCACACCGTCGAGTTTAACCTTTTCGATAGATATACTTTTAAGTGCCGGCCGCATTGATTTCCAAATGGGAAGATTTTGTTTGGGCGCTTCCGATTCTTTTACGTGGCGAGATAAAACAATATTCGCCTGGCTGGAAAAAATCTCCTCCACTTTAATTTTTTTTCCAAAAAGCAAGGCCAGAATTCCAATTCCTTTAATGCTGCCTTTTTCAAGCTGCATTTGCATGGTAAGTGTGGGAAGTGCGTTTCTTTCAAAAAGGTGCCAGTACCTGTTGCTGTCTATTCTAATATCAAGACCTTCAATTTCCACATTTCCTCCAAGTAAATTAGCATGCAAGGTTTCAAGGTTATAGATGTACAGACTATCCGAACCGTCAACAATAAGGGTATGAATTTTTTTTCTTAGTGTAGGCTCCAGGAAAACCTGGGCAAAAAGGGAAATTGTTACCAGACCTAAAAGTACCAGGGCCAATGAGGCGATCAGCAGTTTTTTATACGTTCGTGGTAAACGGTCCAGCATAATATTGAACCATCAAAATCCTATGCCAGCTAACCGGTAACAAACCTGTAGCCTATGCCTTTTATAGTGATGATCTCAATTGAAGGATCCTGTTTCAGGTAGCTACGCAGTTTAGCTATGTAAACGTCCAGGGTACGGCTGTTAAAAAATGAATCACTGCCCCAGAGGAGGTTCAGTAACTGGCTTCGCTCAACAATATTGTCCCTGTTCATAAATAGAAGGCGCAGCAGTTCACTTTCCCTGTAAGAAAGTTTTTTTACTTCGCTTTGGAAGGCAAGTGTTTGCCTGCGGCTGTTAAAAACATACTTTCCCAAACCAATATCTTCACCTTCGTTATTGGCCGCAGGTTGGTCTTTAGTCAGGTTTTCAATTCTTGCAATCAATTCTTCAATACTAAAAGGTTTACGCATATAATCATTAGCGCCCGAATTAAATCCTTTTAAAACATCCGATGTTTGCGATTTTGCGCTGAGGAAGATTATTGGAACATGGGTATCTTTTTCCCTTATCTGGTCGGCTATTGAAAACCCATCGAGGTTAGGCAGCATAATATCAAGTACACATATATCGGGGGAAACTTGCTGAAACCTGGCCAGGGCCTTTCCTCCATCATTTTCAGTGATCACCTCATAGCCTTTACCCTCAAGCGTTTCTGCAACAATACGGGCAAGAAAAATTTCATCTTCTACATATAAAACTTTCTTCTTTCTCATTTATGTTTTATTTCGAGGAAGTAAAATGATAAAGCGGCATCCCTCACCAGCTTCCGAATCCACTTTTATACTCCCTTTGTGCTTATTAATTACATGAGAAACATAACTTAACCCTAACCCATAACCCTTGGTGTTATGAAGATTGCCATTAGGCACCCTGAAAAATTTTTCGAAAACACGTTCACGGTATTCCTGTGGAATGCCCATGCCCTTATCGGAAAAGGTAAGTTTGATGTTTTTATCATCGCCTTCAATTAGAATATCTATAAGTGGTGTGGCCGGACTATACTTCAATGCATTATCCAACATATTAAAGATCACGCTAACAAGGTGAAGCCTGTCGCCTTCGAGGCTTGTAATACCATTTGAATGAACATTAACTTCGGCCTGGCGGTTTTCAAACTGTAAACGCATAGAGGAGGTTACTTCTTCCACCAATGCTTTCATATCAAGCGGTTCATAAACAAGTTCCACTTCTTTTTTTTCAAACATGGAAAGTTTGAGCACTTTATCTACAAGTAACGAAAGCCTTTGAAGTTCATTTGCCGATATATCAAGATATTCTTTGGATTTTGAAGGATCCATTTTTGCATTAAAACTGCGCAACGCTTCAATGGCAACACTTACCGTGGCAATGGGAGTTTTTAATTCATGCGTAATGTTGCTTATGAATTCATTTTTAATATCGGCAAGTTTTTTTTGTTTTATCATATTCCTGTACAAAACCATGAAGGAAAGAAAGGTAAAGGCAACAAGAAAAACTGAAAATACAATAGGAACAATGATCCGGTTCAATACATATGGCATTGTATTACCGGGAATTATTTTATAAGTAACGGGAGAAGAAAATCCAAGGCTTACCTGGTTAAAATTTCTTTCGTCGGTTTCAGGAGCAAGTGTGCGTGAAACGCTAAAAGGAATTTCAATTCCCTGATCTTCTAATCGTGCCCTTAAAGCTTTTTCAATTTCAAACACTGTTACGGAATCCTGTAAAGAATCCATTTCAAAAAGGAACTGCATAATGCGGTTTCTTTTTCCAATAGTTGTGCGTGTAAAAACTTCTGAAGTATCTGTTCTGATAAAGAAGCTTTTTGATGCAGTGTCTTTCAGTTTTTTTGAAATCACGTCAGCCATTGTAATCATCTTCCTCCTGTCGCCCTGGCGCGGCTTGGCTTCGGTATTATTCCTTTTGATAATTACCTGGGGTGATTTTGAAGAGTCGACTACTATTTTGTCGATCTGGAGTTTAGATCCCTGTAACTGAAAAACCGTTTCCCTGAATAAATAATTGGTACGCATTTCAAGTGTGCGCTTTTCACGTTCATAGGCTTTTTTGAGCCAGTAAACCTGGAAGGCAGCAATGGCCATAATGGTAATCACCATCAGCACCGGCATCCATTTTTTATTCGCGAACTTTTGCATTCCGGCAAAAATACCCTTTTCATTTACCGCTCATAATGGCTTTAACCTTTATTAACTTAACATCGTCCCATTTAACAGGAGGGCCGGATAAATTTGAAAAAAAACTGATGAAAAAGATAATTTTCACTGCCGGGATTCTTTGTTCCCTTTCTTCTTATTCTCAAATGAAAGAAGGTAAAATTATTTATGAAAGGATCACGCAAACGCCCTCAGTTGTTTATGCTCAAATAGATGCGGAAGTAGCGGCCCAAATACCGAAATCCCGCACCGACCAGTTTGAGCTGTTATTTGGAAATAATACTTCTCTTTACCAGTTTATTCCTTCTGTTGCTGGTGAAGGGAATGGGTTTTCAGGAAATGGATTTTTTGTACGTACAACGGGCGGCAATGATGTATCCTATCATGATTTTAATTCCGGAACCAGGTTAGATCTGCGCGAAGTTTTAGACCGGCAGTTCCTGGTTTCTGACAGCATTAAAAAAGGCAGCTGGAAACTAACAGATGAAACCAAGGAAATATTGAATTATAACACCAGAAAAGCAGTTGGACAAAGAATTCGCACCAGTACCCGCATGAGAATGGAAAATGGTGAAATGATGTCGGAAGAAATTCAGGACACTGCCGTAATTATTGCCTGGTTTAGCACGGAAATCCCGGTTTCTGTGGGACCGGATAGCCAGGGTCAGCTCCCGGGTGCCATTCTTGAATTGGATATTAATAACGGCCAGGTTATTTACAGAGCAATTGAAATTTCGGCAAAGGTGAACCTTAAGAAAATAAAACCACCTTCCGAAGGCAAAAAAATAACAGCGGAAGAATTTGTAATAGAAAGAGATAAGCTAATGGAAGAAATGAAAAAGAATATGCCCGGTGATGGGCAGATCAGAATCAGAAGATTTTAACCTGGCACAAATTAAACAGCCGGAAATTTCCGGCTGTTTGTTATTTGAAAATTTTATTCTTCAATTTCACCTCTTTCATCATCTTCTCTTTCCTTTTCGTATACGAGCAGCTGAACTTTCCATTCGGGAAATTCAAACTGCAAGCCTGCCTCTATCTTAATTTTAGGCATGGATGAAGCCTGTGGAGTTAATTTATAAATACTGGAGCTAAATATTTTGGATTCATCCGGCTCGTCGTAATTGCCGGTTAGTGAAAATGAATGTTTGCCATCAATTGTTAGCGACATAACCTTTAGCTGGTTGCAAAGCCATTTATATTTTTTAGAAGCCTCCTCAAAACTTTCAGTTCTTAATAACATGGCCTGCCAGCTGAAAATGGGTTTATGGCCCGTGTACTCTGTAATCATATTTTCCGGGGCCATTTCAAAATCAAGCAGGGATGCATATTCAATTGTTTGAGGGTTCTGATTCAAAATATGCCCCTTTAAATTAGAAAAATGCCGGGGGAAATCTGAAACAACCTTTTGCAGGTTTGTTCTGAGGTCGTTGTTAGTTACAGGTAATTTTACCTGGGAAAAAGACGTAAAGGAAAGTAAACACAGGAGCAGGCAGGTAGCAGGGATTTTAAAATTTTTCATAGTGGAGTTTGGTCGTTTTGGCGACAAAATAGAAAAAAGCTTTCTTATTACAATTAGATTCACTAACTTTCTTCACCATTTTTCCACATTATTAAAAACATATCCTCTTTATGAAAAACAGAAACATAGTCCATGCCCGCGAAGAAGTAAAGATTTACCGTGCGTATTATCAGCCTTCATTTAACATGGTTCGTTTTATCAAATCCATATTGGGTGTACTGATCTTCGGGCGATCTACAGTAGCGAGGAGCTACGTTCCAACAAACAAAAGAATAATGAGATAAAGGAAAGCCTCCGGAACCGGGGGCTTTTTTATTGAATTCTAATGTTGCGTGTTGCCCGCTCAATAATTGCAGGCATTGTACGTCCTCCCATTCTGTTTAATTTATAAGAGAAGGTGAGCATAAAAAACCGTTGCAGGGCATTGGTTCTAACATCTTCTACGTAATTCATTCCCACATGCCTGTTAACGTTGGTATTCTGGTTCAGCAGGTCGAAAACAGATAATTTGATCTCGCCTTTTTTAGATTTAAA
The DNA here is from genome assembly GCA_023429985.1 of Bacteroidota bacterium. Taxonomy (GTDB): domain Bacteria; phylum Bacteroidota; class Bacteroidia; order Chitinophagales; family Chitinophagaceae; genus Flavisolibacter. The sequence continues at coordinate 23,132 of JAEZCV010000054.1, forward strand.
AACTTCTTTTGCCAGGCTGGCGTTCCATAAAGTAAAATTCTGGTTAAAGCCATCGGACCTGCCTGTATTCATATTAAAATCCAGATCGGTTGCCACAATTAACCCAAATGGAAAACTATAACTTATATCAGCAGTATAATTATGTGTGAAGAATGACTGGTTATTTTGTTTTTGTACCGTGTAGCTCACCGAATTATAATTAACACTGATGCCTATACCCATATCAAGTTTTTCTTTATGGTTATAACTCAGTCTTAAATCTTCACCAATAACAAGATTTCTGGTGTAGTTTTTAACTCCGTCGAGCAGGTTGGCATCCCTGTTCAAATTAAACCTGGTATTGGTATTGAAATTACCACCTTTCATTTTTTTTATGGGGAAACCCAGGTTAAATGTTCCGGAAAGAAAATACACGCCATTAATATTTACGGGTTGCGATAACTGAACACCTCCCGGAAGTTGTGTAATGGAATTTGAAATCTTATCAATAGTATTACTATAAGTGATGTAAGCAAATAAATTTCTAAAAGAAATGATATCGAAATAGCTGTAGTTGAGAGAGAAGTTATTTGTAAATTCCTGGCCCAAACCAGGGTTTCCCCTCCAGATATACGGATACCGGGTAATGTCGGTAACATCCTGCAACTGGCTGATATCGGGTTGCCTGGTGCTTCCCCTGTAATTAAATCTTAGATTCCTGTTTCTGGCAAACCTGTAGTTGAATACGGCAGTAGGGAATATGTTAGTGAAGTTTTGTTTTACCTGTGTTGCCTTCAGTGTATTGTTTCTTTCGAGGTTTGTTTGCTGCACAGAAACTCCCACCTGGTAATTATAACTCTTTTTCACAATGCGCAAATTGGTGCCTATCCGGTTAATAATATTCGTGTTATCAAATACATTACTCAGGGAATCAACCACATCGTCATATTTCCCGGTAAAAGGATCGAAGTTCTTAGTATACCTGTCCGACTGGTTGGAGTTCCGCGCATGCTGGAAATTAATTTCAAGAATCTTGTCACGCGCTATGGGTTCTGTATAGCTTACATTCAAACCATAATTATTGGTTTCATTCTCAAAACTATTTAAGGTATTGTTGTTACGCTCGGACCATTTAAAACCTGCGTTATTATAAAACCTTGCATTCACTACAGAAAATGCATCACGTTGATTTTGTGCAATGGTATTACTGAAGTTTGCCGACAATGTTCTTCCGGGTTTGCGGAATTTTCTACGCCAAATAAGGTTGTTGTTCAGGTTAAATCCTTCGCCAGTGCTGGTGTTAAGCGTGGAACTTTCATTGGTGCGAAATACTTCTTCGCCCTTGCGTGTGTTGGTATAGAATGAATCGAAACTATTGTTTGATGATTTCTGAAAACTGAAATTCGGTGAATATACCAGCGAATTAAAAGAATCAATAGTAACTATAACGTTAAGGCTTAAACGATGATTATCATTGGTTGCTTTTGCAAGGGTGCTCCCATCCATCAACAAAGCCGAATCGGGGGCGAAAGTGTTCCGGAATACATTCCTGTCGCTAACGGTATTCAGCTTATTATAAAAATAGCTTCCATTTACATCAAATGTTTTACTCCATGTATCGCGGTAATTAAAACCAAGCTGGCTGGAACTTGTGATGCCGGAACCTGAATTTCCCAGGTTCAGCCCACCAAAACCACCGCCCCCCGAACCGGCACGCGTAATGGACATTCCTCCCATCATGGCTCCTCCAAGTCCGCTCATCATAGTATTCATGCCCCTTCCGCCGCTGAACATACCCATCATATCGGAAAATGAAAAACCAATATTGTTGGTATTGTTCGATTTCGCAATCAGTGCAGTTTGCATTGCGCCCTTAAAAAAGTTTGCATTTAAACCTACGTCATACCTGTTTTCGGTTCCACCACCGGCATATGCGCGACCAAAGATTCCTTTCTTTTTATCTTTCTTCAATTTTAAATTAATTGCCTTTGAACGGCTGCCATCATCTATCTGGTTAAACCTGGCCTGCTCACTCATATCATCATAAACTTCAACCTGGTCTACCATCTCCGCTGTCAGGTTTTTGGTGGCGATCTTTGGGTCATTCCCAAAAAACTCCTTTCCATCAACATACACTTTCTGAACCTGTTCACCCTGTGCCTTAACAGTTCCATCGCGTTCTACCTGAACCCCGGGAAGTTTCTTTAAAAGGTCCTCCACGGTAGCATTGGGTTTGGTTTTAAAGGCATCTGCATTATATGCAATTGTATCTCCCTTGATTTTTATGGGCGCATCATCTTTTATAATCACCTCATCCAGCGACTGGTAATGTCGGTCCATTTCAATTATACCAAGATCCACCACTGGAGACTGGTCGCTGACAGTAAAAGATTTTTTTAATGTCTTTAAACCCGAGTAAGAAACAAGCAGATTGTAATTTCCGGGAATGATATTCTTAATTTCAAAATAACCGTTGTTTCCTGATAAGGTAAATGAAATTAGTGTTGAGTCTGAAGTTCGCACCACGGAAACGGTAGCATCGGCAAGTGCAGATGCCGAATCTTTGACCGTTCCTTTTACCAGGCCTGGAGATGTTTGCCCACATACATTTATTCCAGCTAGAATAAAAATTAGGATGAAAAAAGGTTTTATCATAAACAGTTTTATGAAGTACGAAGATATTCGCAAAAGAATTCAGTTCTGTTAATAAAGGTTAACAGCTTGATGAACGGCCAATTATAAAGAAGGCCGAGCCAACAGGATTACAAAAAACAAAATATTCCTCAAGTAAGGGCGAATTCTGCCATAAATCCCGGGAGATTGATTTTTACTGTGGCAGAGATATTGCACACTTTCAATTATGAAGCTGAATATGCTATTGCCGGTTATAATTGCAGGAACTATAGCTTCCTGCTCAGGCACAAAGGAGATTTCCGAAGAAGTTAGAGATGAAACCCGGGAAAAAAGGAAATACGGAATACTGTTGAGCGCGGAAGGGCAGGGATATGTTTTAAATCTTCGGGAAAAAAACTTTTTTGATTATTCGGGCAAAGCTGCCGGGGAATCCGGTTCCAATTTATATGCAGGGTCTTATGAAAGAAAAGGAGACAGCCTGTTTCTTGCTTTTTATAATAATTATAAACCTAATGACCTTACCGGGATTGGAATATTCAAACAAGCCAATATACTTTGGCTGCTTTCAAAAGATTCATCGAAACACAGGCAGCTTTCCGTAAAAAATTAGCTGAACAGGTATTCCACGTCTTCTTTGCTAAGTGACTTAACAAAAGATGTGTCATCGGCAATCAGATCTTTCGCCAATGCCCGTTTCTTTTCCTGGAGCTGAATAATCTTGTCTTCGATGGTATCTTTACAGATCATGCGATAAGCAAAAATATTTTTGGTTTGACCAATGCGGTGTGTTCGGTCAATTGCCTGTTGTTCAACAGCCGGATTCCACCAGGGATCTACAATGTATACATAATCTGCGGCGGTAAGGTTCAAACCCACACCACCGGCTTTCAGTGAAATTAAAAACACCCTTACTTCTTCATTGTTTTGAAAACTTTGAATGGCCTTTTCCCGATCGGGTGCCGAAGTGCTGCCATCAAAATATTCATACTTTACATCCAACTGTTCCAGCCTTTCCCGTACAAGCCCTAACATGCCTAGGAACTGAGAAAAGATAAGTGCCTTATGATTCCCGATATTCTCTGTTATTTCCCTTCCCAGTTCTTCCAGTTTAATGGAATGGTTTTCGAATTTTTCGGGCTCATTTAAAATCGCGGGTGAGTCGCAGATCTGGCGAAGCTTCATTAATCCCTGTAAAATGGTGAGCTGAGATTTTTGAATTCCCTGCTCTTCAATAGTACCCATGATGCGTGAACGGAAATCGTTTCGGTAGGCATCGTAGATGCGCCTTTGTTCTGTTTCCATTTCGCAAAAGAGAATGGTCTCGGTTTTATCCGGAAGATCTTTGGCTACCTGTTCCTTGGTACGACGAAGAATAAAAGGATACAGAATCTTTTTCAGGTGCTCTTTTTGTTCGGGCTCGCCAAATTTGTCGATAGGTATGGAAAATTCCTGGCGAAAGAACTCCATTGATCCCAACATACCTGGATTGAGAAAATTCATTTGAGCATAAATGTCAAAAGTGTTGTTTTGCAAAGGCGTACCACTCATGCATAAACGATGTTTTGCATGAAGCAGGGAAGCAGCCCGGGTAACTTTACTTGATGGATTTTTTATAGCCTGCGATTCATCCAGTATCACATAATCAAATTTCATTTGCATGAACAATTTGATATCGCTTCGTAATGTACCGTATGTTGTTATAATTACATTATGCTTCAGCAGATCAGCAGGAAGCCTGCTTCTTAAAGAGCCATGGTGAATGATGTAATCAAGTGAAGGCGTGAACTTTTTAATTTCGTTTTCCCAGTTATAGATCAGTGTTGTTGGACAAACCACAAGTGCCTGCAGGTCGCCATCGTTATTTTCGAAATAATATTGTAAAAACGAAAGCGCCTGAACGGTTTTACCCAAACCCATATCATCGGCCAGAATACCACCCCAGTTTACATCATGGAGATAATTAAGCCATTGAAATCCGGCAACCTGGTAAGGACGCAAAATAGGTTGAAGATTCTCAGGTGCTTCAATTTCTTTAATCTGGTCGAACTCGCGAATGCGGCTATATTTTTCTTCAAGCTGGATGGTAAGTTCTTCGGCATTACGGTTTTCGTATAATTCATCAATTACACTCATATGGTAACGCGAAAGTTTCAGCTTATCTGCTTTTCCTTCTCCCACACGGAATAAAAGAGAATATTTTTTCAACCATTCTTCAGGAAGAATTCCAAGCGTACCATCATTCAGCTGAACAAACTGCTGTTTATTAGCAAGTGCTTTTTTCACTTCTGCAACACTAACTTTCTGATCGCCAAACAAAATATCAACTTTTGCATCAAACCAGTCGGTATGGCTGCTTATATAAATATGCGTTTGGGGCTTTGCAGTATTGAACCTGAAATTTTTCAGACTTTCGAAACCATATACCGGTGTTTTGGCTTCGTTCATGGCATCTACAAATAAAAAAAACCAGTTGTTCCTTAGAACTTCAGCTCCTTTTAATGCAAGCGCAGCACCATTATCGTAAGAAATAAAATTGGAGTGAAGGGTCTGCAGTTTTTCAATAAATGCCAGTTCCGCCTCACGGTTCCTGTAAACAACAATTACTTTATCGTGATGAGGAATTACCAGTTCCGTTTTCTCGGTTGCCTTTGTTTCGTAGCCTTTGTAGCTGAAGATGGGTTGAAAAACCAGGTATTCGCCTTTTTCCTGCAGAAATAATTTTACATCAGGCTGCCCGTCTTTGATCTCAGAAACAAGTGTTTTGTCAAAGTCAACTTTGAAGTCTTTCGTGAGCGGCATTACCATTTGAGAAAGAATCACCGGCCAGGTATCTTCCTTGATTTTCATGATACCTTCGGGAAGAAATTTCTCCGCGATCTCAACAACTTCTGCACTGCTCCAGAGGTAAAGCTGGTGGTTGTATAAAAACACTAAAGGCGAATCCACTTCATTCTCATTCAGTTCATGTGCCACTGCGCCCGGTTTTACAAAACATTCCACTTCGTAATTCTTACCTTTTTTGGAGACGGCAAAATGGGGTTTCAAAAAATCTTCACCCATTTCAACTCTTTCAAGCTGGCTCGTTTTGAAAGTTTTTCCTTTCTGCAAAATATAAACCGGTGCTTCGGCTTTGTCGGCAAATAATTTTTTAAGCTTAGGTACAATATATTCTGCAATCAGTGATTTTGTTTCTGCAGGCAGTTCATCGCCTTCCTGCTGAATAATATTTTCCCAAATTCCCGAAAAAGGAGAGTTGCGACTTACATATTTATTTATTTCCTGGTCCTGCAATTTTCTTACTAATTGCAAAAGATTCTTATCGCTTTCACTGTAATGATCAGTATTAATATATTTAGCCAGCTCAAGCTTTTGAACATTGCCTATGAACTTATGGTCTTCATCCATTTCACAGTCAACAAGATCAATAGTGAAAAAGGGATAAGAGGATTTATTAAAGTTAATAACCAGGCTCAGACGCCTGCTGATCACCTGTTCGCGAACTTCAGGTTCTTCTTCTTCCACCACCTGAATTTTTTCATACTGCGGCGTTGAGGTAGGCGTAACCGTTATTCTTTTTATTGAAGGATCGAGCACGCGCAGGAAAGGTTTTCCATCTTTATAATTGAATTCAAATTTTCCTTTCAGTTCGTCTTCAAGTGAATAACCATAAGCTTCAAGCAGTTTATTTTTTTCTTTATCCCAGTTTCGAATGGTATCAAAATAATACTGGCCTTTTGTATAAAGAAGGTGAAGTAAAACAATCACTTTAGGAAGACAAAGCAGGTGATCTGAATCCTGGTAATCACTTGAGGTGTCAAAATTCTTTTCTTCGTTACGACGAATAATTACAGAATAATTTTTCCCTTCAATTTCAACTGAAGCTTTTACAGTTTCATCCTTAGCCTCTAAAATTTTGGGTTGCTTGTCTTTTAGGTATTCTTCTGCGGCTGCAAGATTTTCCTGTCCGCCCAGCAGTTGAATGCTTTTCATTTCCACCGTTTTCATTTTGGCAACGGTATGTTTTTGATCGTAGCTGATATCTTCTGCCTGCAACATTCCTTTGTCGAGCATTTCCTGAAGCCTGATAAGGGCGCCGGCTTCGTGGCGGCAAATGTCTCCTAAGTTGTAAGGGCAGGCACAACGAAGAGAAAGCGTTTTAGGATCTTTGTAATTGGAAACATGAACTTTATAGAAGGTGGAATAGTTATCGTCCTTGACCCTGAAAACAGCGGAACCAAACAAATAGTCGTTTTCTATTAATTCAACAAAACCAATAGCGTGGATCTTTTTGCCGCGACGAATCACTTCATCACTGCCATGCGTGTAAACATACTTGAGCAAATGCGGTAGGGCCAATCGTAAAGAATTTTATTTTTTTCGGGAAGGGTCCCGGAGGGCCTGGCTTCAACAAGGCCAATTGGCAAAACTAAAGCAAACCTTTGCAGATACCATGGACCGG